>CANFNO010000161.1 GCA_947447845.1 Burkholderiales bacterium
TCTTCCCGTTTTCACGATTTGCGCGTCGCGCGGATCAGCCCCGAGGCAGCTGGCTCGGTTGCCATTGCCTTCTCTGTACCAGACGACTTGCTGGAGCGCTTCGATTTTCAGCCCGGCCAGTATCTGACTCTGCGCAGCAAAATTGATGGCGCTGACGTGCGACGCAGCTACTCCATCTGCTCCACGCACAGCCACCTGCGCCGCAAACGCGAGCTGGTGGTCGGCATTCGCCCGATGGAGGGCGGTGTGTTTTCCAATTGGGCAGCCCAGAGTCTGAAGGCCGGTGACAGCCTGTCGGTGATGCCGCCCGAAGGCCGCTTCGTCTCCAAGCGCCCGCGTGCCTTGCACCGCGTGGCCTTTGCGGCGGGCTCCGGCATCACGCCGATTCTGTCCATCATGGCCAGCACGCTGGAAGACCAGCCCGAGTCCAAATTCACGCTGGTGTATGGCAATCGCAGCATGAACTCGGTGATGTTCAACGAGGCGCTGCAAGACCTGAAAGACCGCTTTGCCGACCGCCTCACTTTGATCCACATCCTGTCGCGCCAGGCGCAAGAGGTGGACCTGCTGCAAGGCCGCATTGATGCCGCCAAAGTGCAAAACATCATCGACACCCTGCTGCCTGTGGCCAGCATGGACGAGGTCTTTGTCTGTGGCCCGGAGGTGATGATCGAGGCCACACAAAAGGCTCTGCTCGCAGCCGGTGTACCTGAGCGACAGATCCACACCGAACGCTTCACGTCGCCCTTGCTGGAGGCTCTCACGCCTGAGGCGCGTCAGGCTGCTGTTGCCAACTTGAAACTACCCGCTGGCGGCCAGGTGGCGCTCACCGTGGTGCTGGACGGCAAATCGCACGCGTTGCAGATGAACCCGGGTGAGCATTTGCTGGACGTGGCCATGGCGGCCGGTCTGGATCTGCCGTTCTCTTGCAAGGGTGGTGTCTGCGCCACTTGCCGTTGCAAGGTGATGAGCGGCAGCGTGTCGATGGACAAGAACTTCGGCCTGGAAACCTGGGAAACCGACAAGGGCTTTGTGCTCAGCTGCCAGTCGCGCCCCACCAGCGAAGCTGTGACCGTGAGTTTTGACGAACGCTAACAGCCAAGCGCTCAGCCTCGTAGCTTCCCGCGTTGTTTCCGAGACTTCTTTCGGAGCTACTTTCGGCGCTATTTCCCGCGCCGCCTTTCATTCTGTACACACCGTTTTCATAAGTTCACCATGACCCAGACCCTTCAAAGTTATATCGGCGGCCACTGGCAAGGCGCAGAAGCCGCCAGCGCCTTGCGCAGTGCCGTAAACGGCAACACCATCGCCCACACCCATGCCGAAGCACTCGACTTCGGTGAGGCCGTGGAGCACGCCCGCCGCAAAGGCTTACCCGCACTGATGGCCATGGACTTTCAGGAACGTGCCCAACGCCTCAAGGCCCTGGCCAAGTACCTGCTGGAACACAAAGAGCAGCTCTACGCGGTGTCTGCCCACACCGGTGCCACCAAGGTCGATAGCTGGATCGATATTGAAGGGGGTGCGGGCACGCTGTATGCCTACGCCAGCATCGGTAGCAACGAGCTGCCCTCGGGCAATCTGGTGCACGAAGGCCCGGCTTTTCCCATCGGCAAAAAGGGCGGCTTCTCCGGCACCCATGTGCTGGTTCCGCGTGGTGGTTTGGCAGTGCATATCAACGCGTTTAACTTCCCCGTTTGGGGCCTGCTGGAAAAGTTTGCGCCCAGTTTTCTGGCCGGCATGCCCTGCATTGGCAAACCGGCCAGCGCCACGAGTTATTTGACTGAAGCGGCCATGCGCCTGATCGTGCAATCGGGCATCCTGCCCGAGGGCAGTTTGCAGTTGGTGATTGGCGGCACCGGTGATCTGCTGGACCGCTTGAACGGTGCCGACGTGGTCACCTTCACCGGCTCGGCCGACACCGCCTCCCGCCTGCGCGTGCACCCCAACTTGATTGCAAACTCGGTGCCCTTCAATGCGGAAGCCGACTCGCTCAACTGCGCCATCCTCGGGCCGGACGTCAGCCCGGACGACGAAGAGTTTGAACTGTTTGTGAAAGAAGTGGCGCGCGAGATGACGGTCAAGGCCGGGCAAAAGTGCACCGCCATTCGCCGGGCCATCGTGCCCGCCAAACACATGGACGCCGTGCTTGAAAAGTTGGCAGCACGCCTGGCCAAAACCACCGTCGGCGATCCGTCGGTGGAAGGCGTCCGCATGGGCCCGCTGGCCTCGCACGCACAGCAGGCCGACGTGGCCGAGCGCATTGCGCTGCTGTGCCAGGATGCCGAGCAGGTCTATAGCGGCAAGTCGGACTGGATTGGCGAAGGCACCGCGCAAGGCGCCTTCTGCGCGCCGACCTTGCTGGCCTGCCGCAAGCCCATGGAAGTGGACTCGGTTCACACCATTGAAGCCTTCGGCCCGGTCAGCACCGTGATGGCTTACGAAGACTTTGATGAAGCGTTGACTCTGGCTGCGCGCGGCCAGGGCAGCCTGGTGGCCACATTGGTAACGCACGACGCAGCCGTGGCGGCCAAAGCCATCCCGGCCATGGCCGCATGGCATGGTCGCCTGCACATCCTGGACCGTGAAGCCGCAGTCGAATCCACCGGCCACGGCTCGCCTTTGCCCACCCTCAAACACGGCGGCCCCGGTCGCGCGGGTGGTGGTGAGGAACTAGGCGGCCTGCGTGCGGTGAAGCACTACCTGCAACGCGCAGCGGTGCAAGGCTCGCCCACCATGCTGTCGGCAGTGACCGGCGAGCATGTGCGCGGGGCCCGCGTCAACATCACCGCTGTCCACCCCTTCCGCAGCTACTTTGAAGACCTGCAGATTGGTGACTCGCTGCTGACCCATCGCCGCACCGTAGGCGAGGCCGACATCGTGGCCTTCGGCGGCATTTCGGGCGATTACTTCTACATGCACTTTGACGAAGAGGCGGCTAAGGATTCTCCGTTTGGCAAGCGCATTGCGCACGGCTATTTCGTGCTGTCGGCAGCGGCAGGTTTGTTCGTGTCACCCGCCCCCGGCCCGGTGCTGGCGAACTACGGTCTGGACACGCTGCGTTTTGTGAAGCCGGTCGGAATCGGCGACACGATTCAGGCGCGTCTGACGGCCAAGCGCAAGATTGATCGCAACAAGAAAGACGCCAAAGGTGTGGGCCAAGGCGTTGTCGCCTGGGATGTGGAAGTGACGAATCAGCTTGGTGAGTTGGTGGCGAGCTATGACATCCTGACTTTGGTTGCTAAACGGACTTAGCCCGGAAGTCATTTCGGACTTAGCCCGGAAGTCACTTCGGACTCAGGCCGCCGTGGCACTCAGCGACGTACGTGTCCCCCGCCCGCTCAAGCGGGCTCCTCCTTTACCTCCCGTCGCTAAGCGCCACGCCGTCCCGAGTCTGCCAACGCGTTTGGCGCGCTGAAGCTTTTGAGACACGGCGTGCCAATGTGCAAGTAGATGAAGACAAAGCTGGTTCGCATAGGTATTGAGACACGGCGCGCCAATGTGCAGGTGACTGAAGACAAAGCTGGTTCGCAAAGGTATTGAGACACGGCGCGCCACTGTGCAGGTGACTGAAGATAAAGCTGGTTCGCAAAGGTATTGAGACACGGCGCGCCAACAGTGCAGGTAGATGAAGACAAAACTGGTTCGAACAGGTATTGAGACACCGCGCGCCAACAGTGCAGGTTGCCGATGGCAGTGGGGTAGAGGGTTCCGGTAGGTAAAGGAGGAGCCCGCTTAAGCGGGCGGGGGACACGGACGGAACACTCTACCCTGCTGCCATCGGCGTACCCAAAGCCAGCGGCGTACTCAAAGTGAATCAGCAGCCAGCGGCGTACCCAAAGCAACCCGGCTGCCAGCAGCGTAAACAAACATCAAAAGCCAAACAAAGGAAAACTATGCCAAGCTATTCCATCGAAGGTGTCATCCCTGTGGTGCACCCCAGCGCCTACGTGCACCCCACCGCCGTGTTAATCGGCGACGTCCACATCGGCCCGAACTGCTACGTCGGCCCCAACGCCAGCCTGCGCGGCGACTTCGGCCGCATCGTGCTCCATGCAGGTGCCAATGTGCAGGACAACTGCGTCATGCACGGCTTTCCGCAACAGGACACATTAGTTGAAGAAAACGGCCACATCGGCCATGGCGCGGTGCTGCACAGCTGCACCGTGCGCCGCGATGCGCTCGTGGGCATGAACGCCGTGGTGATGGACGAGGCCGAGGTCGGCGCGCGCGCCATCGTCGCGGCCTGCGCTTTTGTGCCTGCGGGTATGAAAGTGGCGGAGCAAACCCTGGTGGCAGGCGTGCCCGCCAAAGTGATCCGCCTGCTAACAGACGAAGAAGTCGCCTGGAAACGCACCGGCACCGAGACCTACCAGGACCTCACCCGGCGCTGTCTGGCGACGCTCAAAGAAGTGCAACCCTTGGCGCAGGCAGAGACCGATCGACCATCGGTGCAGGCTCCGCAGGTCAAGCCATTGATCGCTGTGAAGCGGGGATAGCGCGAGCACAAACCCGGGCCCTATTTGGAGGGAAAACCCTGCCCGGGAATAGGCAGTTTTCATGGCGCAATAGCACCCTTGACCGTACAATAATTTAATAAATCTCCATTTTGTAGATTTATATTTTAATTATTTACCAAAAGGCAAATCATGAAAACAACAAGCTTCGGTGTGGGTTCTGGCGGTCTTTCGCGTCGCAGTGTGCTGGCCGGTGGTGTGTCCGCCTGCGCCTTAGCTGCTTGTGGTGGGGGCAGCGGTAACGATCCCGAACTCCCCTTGGGTAAATACGGCGCCACGACCTTGGTCACGGACACCGGCACCGCCGGCAAAAAGGACACCAACCTGGCAGGTGCCTGGGGCGTCGCGTTCAACCCCACTGCCGTCGTATGGGTCAACAACGTCAACACGCAGACCTCCACACTGTACGACGGCACCGGCGCAGTGCAGACGCTGGTGGTAACCGTCCCTGGCGGTGCCAGAGGCGTGGGCCGTCCGACGGGGATTGTGTTCAGTGGCAGCACGACAGACTTCACCGTTTCCAATGGCACCACGACCGCACCCGCACGCTTCATCTTCGCCAGCGAAACCGGTGCAATCAGCGGCTGGGCGTCTACGGTCAATGGCACAAACGGCATCCTGAAAGTTGACAACTCAGCGCGAGGCACGGTGTACAAAGGTTTGGCCATTGCGGCCGAAGCCGGCGTAAACCGCTTGTATGCCGCAGATTTTGCCGGCGGCAAGATCGATGTGTTCAATGGCAGCTACCAACCCGTCACACTGGCCGGCAACTTTGCAAATCCCAACGCGGTGGGTGGACTCGCCCCGCACGGAATACAAAACCTGGGCGGCACACTGTATGTGACCTACGCGCTGCGCGCCAGCAATGGCGTTGACTTTGTGAGCGGCGTTAACCAGGGTCTCGTAAGCGCCTTCGACCTGCAAGGGCGCCTTCTGCGCACCGTCGCGTACAACGACGGTCGCCTTGATGCGCCTTTGGGTCTGGCCCTGGCGCCAGCCAATTTTGGAGCCGTCAGTGGCGCGCTATTGGTTGGCAACGCCGGTTCCGGACGCATCAAAGCCTTTGAGCCAAACGCGGGTACTTTCCTGGGTGCCTTGGCTGGCGCTGATGGCAATTTCCTGCAAATCGATGGCCTGCGCAGCTTTGCTTTCGGCAATGGCTTCCGCAGCCAACCCACCAACAGCCTGTTCTATGCAGCCAGCCCTAACAATGGAGCGAATGGCGCTTATGGGGCGATCACCGCGCTCTAGGGATGTGACTTCGGCGCAGAAGGATTGGCGCCTTCTGCGCGCCCACGCGGCTGGCCTGCCGTGCAGGCAGGCACCGCAGGTCAAGCCATTGCTCGCTGTGAAGCGCGGGTAGGCCAAGGCCCTTTTGCAGTCAGGCGGGCACGGCGTCCGGAGCAAGTGCCTCGTTGGCTTCGAAGATTTTTTGCGCCAACGCGGCAGCGTCTTCACGCAACAAACGCTGGCACCACGCCGCTACCGATTGCTCCGGCACCGCTTCCGGCTCAAAGGCGATGCGGGGCAGAACGCGTGCAATCACCGGCGAAGTCACCCCGGCGGCGGTCAGCGCTGCAGCAAAACGACTGGCTGCGTCGCCCATGCGAAAGGCGTTGATATTGGCCTTGACGATGCGCTCACCCTTGCGGCCAAAAAGCCGGTGCAGCTGATGCTCGATCAGTTCCCCGGCAAAAGGCAGATGCGACGCTGCGGCGCCCAGCACCACGATGTTTTGCACCTTGACGCTGCCCGCCTTTTTGGCCAGCAGCGCGGCATCTATCGCCACCAGACGGGGAACTGAAAAAAGCACGTCGTACAGCGCTGGCAATGCCGGGTAATTGCCGACGTTCACCATCGGTGTGATGTCGGTCACGATCCAGCCATCGGGGCGCAACAGCGGCACGTAGCGCAGCGCCTCCATCGGCTCCACCGAGAGCACCATGCTGGCCATGCCGTCCGCGATCAAATCGCTCGCCACCGGGTGGTCCGCGATACGCACAAAGGCCGACACGGCGCCGCCACGTTGGGCCATGCCGTGCACCTCGGACTGTTTCAAATGCAGCCCCGCGTCGTGAATCGCGTGGTCAATCACGCCGGCCATGGTCAGGACGCCCTGACCCCCCACCCCACACACCACCAAGTCGTAATTCATGCGCTGACCACCGGAATATGACGCTTGGTTTCGCGGGCTTCCTTGATGTCCTTGATCTCTTTGGCGTAGGTGACGCAGGCGCGCCGGGCGATGATTACCGACA
>CANFNO010000162.1 GCA_947447845.1 Burkholderiales bacterium
CTTTGCTTACCTGCAAACTGTGCCTGCCCAACCGCGTGCCAACCAGACCCATGAATTGCGCTGGCCTTTCAACACCCAAATTGCGCTGCGTGCCTGGCGCATGCTGTTTTTTAGCCCGGCAGACGCTGCGCCAGTGGGGGCCAGCGTGGCGTCACCTGGCAACTTGGAGATTCAGCGCGGCGAATACCTGGTGCAAGGCTTGGGCCATTGCATGGAGTGCCACGGCGCTCGCAATGCTTTGGGCGCCTTGTCGGGAGCGCCGGTCGGCACCGTGTTGCCGGGCAGCCAGTGGTTTGCACCCTCGCTGAACGACACCGCACAGGCTTCGGTCTCGAATTGGACTGTCGAAGAAATTGCGCGCTTTTTACAAACCGGCGCAAACAGCCAGGCTCTGGCGCAAGGCCCCATGGCGGAAGTCGTGCAGCACGGTACGCAATATCTGAGCGATGCCGATGCAAAGGCCATGGCGCTTTACCTCAAAACTCTACAGCAAGTAACGCCAAAAGCCGCGAAAAGCGTGCCAGCAAACAAGGGCTTGAAAGCCGGTGCCAAACTGTATGAAACCCATTGCGCCGATTGCCATGGTCTGCAAGGCCAGGGCCGACCGAACGCCTATCCGGCACTGGCAGGCAACCGCGCCGTGCTGATGGACAACGCTAACAACCTGATTCATAGTGTGCTGGACGGCGGCTTTGCTGCCACCACCACAGGCCACGCCCGCCCCTTTGGCATGCCGCCCTACAGGCTGCAGTTAAACGATGCTGAGATTGCCAGCGTGCTGACCTATGTGCGAAACGCGTGGGGCAACCAGGCGGGCGCCATTGCCGAGTTTGATATAAATAAGTTACGTCGCTCCCTGGCTCCTTAAACTACAGCGCATGCCCACACCTTGTACCGCCGCCCGCCCTAACTCTGCCTTGGCGCACAAGGGCTTTATCCATGGCTAGCCTGACCCGGCGCCGCCGTATCGGCGTGGCGCTGCGGGCGCCGTTGCAGGTGCCCAAACCTGACCATCTGGACGCGACGCAAGAACTCATCATCGAAGGCTACCGCCCCGCGCAGATGATTGCCGATCTGCGCAAGTACCAGACCGAACTCGAGATACAAAACAAGGCCCTGCGCTACAGCCAACAAGAGGCGGAAGGCGCGTCCGAACGCTTTGCCACCCTCTTCTCCAGCGTACCTTTGGCCCTGATGGTGGTGGACGAAGAAGGCCTGGTATTGGCCAGCAATGCCATGGCCTTGCGGCTGTTTCAACCGCTCGAGAGCGATCCGCCGCTGAACTTTCTGTTGCCCTTCGTAGGGCCGGATCACACCGATGAAGTGGCGGTGTCGTTCCTGAGCGCCAAAGCCAGTGGCTCAAGCGAAGTCAACGAAGTAGTTTTCCAAAGCGGCGCCAACGGCCACTTTACCGGCGACCTGCACATTGCCCGCATCGAGAACCCGCTAGACGACCTGGCCCACTTCATCTGCGCCATCATTGACCAGGGGCCGCTCCTGGCGCAACGCCTGGCTCTGCAGGAAAGTGCCACCGTGCTGCTGCAGCGCAATGAAGACTTGCTGCTCAGCGAGAAGCGCATGGCCGCCATCATCAACTCGTCGCTGGACGCCATTCTGTGCGTGGACGAAAGTCACCGCATCGCGGTCTTCAACCCGGCTGCGACTCAGCTCTTTGGTTGCCCTGCAACGTCGGCCATCGGCAGCCCGCTGGGGCGCTTCCTGCCCGATGTGCAGGCCCTACTGCAGCAAGGTCAGGTACCAGATCAAGCCATGCTGGGCGAGTTCCGCGCCGCCACCCAGCAGGGAGCCGATATTTTTGTCGAGATCAGTATCTCGCTTGAGCGCGGTCTTACAACCGGCGGCGGCGGTGTCATTACCACCTTGTTTGTACGCGACCTGACGGCCCGCAAGCAGGCCGAGGCCAAGCGATTGGCACTTGAAACGCAGCTGCGCGAATCCCAGAAAATGCAGGCCATCGGCACGATGGCCGGCGGCATTGCACACGACTTCAACAACATCCTGAGTGCCATCCTGGGCAATGTGGATCTGGCTATGCAGGACACACCGGAACAGTCCGGCGCCCTCACCAGCCTGAACGAAATCGAGAAGGCGGGACGACGTGCACGGGATCTGGTGCGCCAGATTCTTACCTTTAGCCGCAATGAGCCACCGCGTCGCATCCCCATGCGCCTGAGCGAGGTGGTCCACGAAACCGTGCGCCTGGTCCGTGTGACCTTGCCGCCCGGTGTGGAACTCAAGGTGCAGGAGGCGCCCGATTGCAGCAGCGTGCTGGCTGATGCGACCCAGGTGGAGCAGGCCCTCCTCAATCTGTGCACCAATGCGATCCTGGCTGTGGGCCAGGACAAGGGCTGGGTACGCATTGAAGTTGGCAACACGCAACTCGATTTTCCCGACTGCAGTCGCATTGGGGTGCCGCCGGGCATGTATGTCGACCTGTCGGTCAAAGACAGCGGCAGCGGTATTACCCCGGCCACCATGCGGCGAATTTTTGAGCCCTTCTTCACCACGCGCCAAGTGGGCCAGGGTACCGGTTTGGGCCTGTCGGTGGTGCACGGCATCATGCAAACGCACCAGGGCGGCATCGATGTGGGCAGTACGCCCGGCCTGGGCAGCACCTTTCACCTGTATTTTCCGGCCTGCGAGCATGCGCCTGCGGTCGATGCAGAGCCGCAGGCAGCGGCTGCCGTCGTGCACGGGCGAGGACGCCACGTGATGTATGTGGACGACGACCAGGCTTTGGTGTTTCTGGTCGAGCGGGTGTTGCGCCGCAAAGGTTTCACCGTCACCAGTTTTACCGACCCCCTGGAGGCGCAAGCCGCCCTGACAGAGCGTGCCCAGGACTTTGACCTGCTGGTTACCGACTACAACATGCCGGGCTTTAGTGGCTTGGACCTGCTGCGCGCGGCCAAAGCGCTGCGCCCGGATTTGCCCGTGGCACTGGCTTCGGGCTATGTCACGCCCGAGATCGAGAAGAGCGCGTTTGAGGCGGGTGCCAGCGCCCTGGTCTACAAGCCCAACGATGTGAACGAGTTATGTGAAACCGTGCAGCGCCTGATTCTGGGTGCCCATGCCGCTTGACCTGGTGTATGCCGACTCCGGCATCGTGGTGCTGAACAAACCCTCAGGCTTGCTAGCCGTCCCCGGCAAAACCAGCGACCTGTGCCTGAGCCTGCAAGTGCAAGCGCAATTTGCCGACGCCCTGATCGTGCACCGGTTAGATATGGCCACCTCCGGCCTGATGGTGATGGCGCGGGGCATCGCGGCTCAGCGCGTGTTGAACGATCACTTTGCGCAGCGGCGGGTGCACAAGCGCTACGCGGCCATTGCGCACGGTGATTGCCGCGTGACGCGGGCCAACAACGACACAGACACCGACGACGTGTGGCAGACGATAGACCTTCCCATCATTGTCGATTGGCCCAACCGCCCCTTGCGCAAAATTGATTTTGAAACCGGCAAACCCAGCAGCACGCGCTGGCGCTGCGTGGCCTATGACGCGGACCGCAACGCCTCACGCCTCGAACTCGAACCCCTCACCGGACGCAGCCACCAGTTGCGCGTCCACCTGCAAGCCATCGGGCACCCGATTTTGGGCGACGCCCTCTATGCGCCGCCGGACGTAGCCGCCGCAAGTCCACGTTTGCTGCTACACGCCACCGAACTGGCTTTTGCCCATCCCATCAGCGGTGAGTGGATAAGTTTTGCCAGCCCGGATGGCTTCGAGCCTCACGTCTAAAATGGTCGCGTGACAAACATACTGAACGCCGATCTGCACTGCCACTCCGTTGTCTCGGACGGCACCCTTACCCCCGAAGACCTGGCGGCCCGCGCCAAAGCCAATGGCGTGGAGTTGTGGTCGCTGACCGACCACGATGAAATCGGCGGCCAGGCCCGTGCGTTGGCAGCCGCAAAAGCCCAAGGCATGCGCTACCTCACTGGCGTGGAAATCTCGGTCACCTTTATCGGCCACACGGTGCACATCGTTGGACTTGGTTTTGATGCCGACAACGCGGCACTCGCACAGGGCTTGCGCGACACGCGCGGCGGACGTAAACAGCGCGCCATGGAAATGTCCGACGATCTGGCCAGGGTAGGCATTCTGGGGGCTTACGAGGGCGCGTTGCCCTTTGTCGGCAACCCCGAGTTGATTTCGCGCACCCACTTTGCCCGCTTTCTGGTGGAGAGTGGCGTCTGCAAAGAAACCAACGAGGTGTTTCGTAAATACCTCACCGAAGGCAAACCCGGCTACGTGCCGCACCGCTGGGCCACGCTCAGGGACGCCGTCACCTGGATTACCGAGGCCGGTGGCATGGCCGTGATTGCACACCCTGCGCGCTACAAGTTCACGCCGAATGAAGAGTACGCGCTGTTCACCGAATTTAAGGCCCTTGGGGGCCAAGGCGTGGAAGTGGTGACCGGCAGCCACAGCGCGGCTGAATATGTCACCTACGCCCACACGGCACGGGAATTTGGCTTGGCCGCCTCGCGCGGCAGCGATTTTCACAGCCCGGCCGAAAGCCACACCGAACTGGGCACACTGCCCCTGCTGAACAAGGAACTCACACCCGTGTGGGAACTGCTGAGTAGTCGAATTCAATAAAAACGATAACAATAACAAGATGGCACAACACTTCGAAGTCCACCCCGTAAACCCGCAACCCCGCCTGCTCAAACAAGCCGTAGCTCTGCTGGAAAAAGGTGGCGTGCTGGCCGTACCAACAGACTCCAGCTATGCCCTGGTCTGCCACCTCGACGACAAGGCTGCGGTCGACCATCTGCGCCGCATCCGAGGCGTGGACGACAAGCACCAACTCACGTTGCTATGCCGCGACCTCAGCGAGTTGGCCAACTACGCCCGGGTGGACAACCGCCAATACCGCCTGCTCAAAGCGGCGACGCCGGGGCCCTTCACCTTCATTCTGGAAGCCAGTAAGGAAGTGCCCAGGCGTGTGAGCCACCCCTCGCGCAAGACCATTGGCCTGCGTGTGCCTGATCACAAGGTCCTGCAGGAACTCCTGGCCATGCATGGCTCGGCCCTGCTCGCCACCACGCTGATCCCGCCCGGCGACACCCATCCGCTGAACAATGCCGAAGACATCCGTGAGCGATTCGAGAAAGTGATTGCGGGTGTGTTGGATGCAGGTGCCTGCACACAGGAACCCACCACGGTGGTGGACCTGACCGGAGAAACGCCTGAGATCGTGCGCCAGGGACGCGGCGATCCCGCACTACTGGGGCTCTAACGCTTTAGCCGCCGTCGCGCAACACGCGGCAGGATTCGATGTCAAACGACACGCTGCCAATGGTCAGTGAAGTCTGGTCCCTGAAGCCGCCCACAAAGCCAAGAAAGCGCTCGACATCGGCAAAATTGCTGGCAATGCCGGTCGACACCCGAATGGCACCTGCACTCTTGCCGCCGCGCGCCTGCATCGCTTGGGAAAAGCGCTGCAGATTGATCTCCTCACCCACCTGGGCAATGCCCGCGCGCATGTCGTCTTCGGTCAGGTCCTCGGCCATCTCACCTGCGCCGGGGTTGCAAAAGCAGCCGGTCCGCAGGGAAATGCCCACCTCACCCGCCAACTCCTCCACACGCCGGTAGTCCACCAGATGACCTTGCGGGTCATATAAATTCAAAGTGACGGTGCCGCCACGCATGGCCATATTGGCCGGGCCATACAGGCGCACCATGGCGCGACCATTGCTGTGCTTTAGCGCCAGAAGTTGTGTGAGGAGCCAGTCGGTCAGGCAATAAACGCGCTTCTGAATCGTCTGAATGCCTACCGCTTGCAAGTGGCGCAGACCGATTTCCACCGCGGGAATGCCCAGGTAGTTGAGCGTGCCATCCTCAAAAGCCGCTTCACCCTTTGACAGCACATGCATCTGGCCTTGTACGGTCGCAAAGTTGACCGTGCCGCCGCCAAACCAGGGGCGGCGCAGGTCTTTCAGCCGGTCATTGCGCACCAGCAGGCAACCGACACCGGTGGGGTAGCCGAACATTTTGTAGAACGACATCACTACAAAGTCCGGACTGACGGCGCGCAGGTCCAAGGGGTTGGTCGGTACAAAGGCCGCCGCGTCCAGCAATACATGCCAGCCTTTTGCCTGCGCCCGCGCCACCAGATCCAGGGGATGCTTGACGCCAGAAAAATTGGACTGCGCCGGAAACGCCAACTGGTTTGCCTGCGCCGGGTCGGCCTCGTCCAACAGCGAATCCAAGGCTGCCAGGTCGATGCGCAACTCCGGGCGCGTCATGGGCGCATAGCGCACTGCAACGCCCTTACCGCGCGCGAACTCGCGCATGCCGTTGACCGAGTTGTGGTTATCCGCCGTCAGCAGCAACTTGCCACCCGGGGCAAACGGGTACGACTCGCCCACCAACTTGAGCGCGCCCGAGGCGTTGAGCGTGAAGATGGCGGTGTAGTTGCCCGTCCCACCAAAGTAGTCCAGCACCGCAGCGCGCGCACCTTCCACCCGACGCGTCATTTCCATAGAACTCGGGCTCACCGAATGCGGGTTACCCAGCACCTGCTCGCTCAGCATCTGCGCATGTTCCTGGACTTGGCTGGCAGCGTGCAGGCCACCACCGGTGTAGTCCAGATAGACCTGATTCTGCGCATCGATCCGGGCGTATTGCGTGCGGCGCAAGTCGTCCAGCGCAGCAGTCGCTGCGTAATCCGGATGCTGTTGCAGGAACTGCTGGTAGGC
>CANFNO010000163.1 GCA_947447845.1 Burkholderiales bacterium
GGGCTTGGGCCTCGTGCTGCTACTGGTGGTGCTGCTGCTCAATGCCATGGTTGCGGTCGTGCGACATTGGCGTGAGCATGAAGAGGGCGCCTCCAGCGCCATGCCAGCATTGGGGGTGAGCGCATGAGCGTCGGCAACCCGCCAGGGAACCCTGTTTTTGAGTTGAAGCAGGCCCATGTGCGCTTTGGCTTTGGCATGCGCACTTTGCATGCCCTCAGCGATGTCAATTTGCAAATATCCAGAGGTGAGCGGGTCGCCTTTATTGGTGCCAATGGCTGTGGCAAGAGCACCCTGTTGCGCTTGTTGCACGGCTTGCTGCCTGCCAGCAGTGGCCAAACCTTGCGTGACCAGAGCCTGTGCCACGCCATGGTGTTTCAGCGGCCGTTTTTGATGCGCACTTCGGTGCAAAACAATGTGGCGCTGGGCTTGTGGCTGCGTGGTCAGACTTGGACTGAGTCGAAGCGTCTGGCAGGTGATGCACTTCATTCGGTGGGACTGACAGAGCACTCCATGCGGGCCGCGCGCAAGCTCTCCGGCGGGCAGCAGCAGCGCGTAGCCTTGGCTCGCGCTTGGGCCATGCAGCCGCGCGTACTGCTCCTGGACGAGCCCACCTCCAGCCTCGATCCGCATGCCAAGCGTGAAGTGGAAACGCTGATTCACCAGATTGCCGAGCGAGACCCTGAAATGACCCTGGTATTTGCCAGTCACAACCTGGGCCAGGTCAAGCGCCTGGCCACCCGCGTGGTGTACCTGGAGCAAGGGCGGGTACTGGCCGATCTGCCTGTACAAGAGTTTTTTGGCTCGGACGTTTTGGCGCAGCGATACCCGCAGGCGCATCTATTTGTTAAAGGAGAACTTGTATGAAATCGATTGATAAGCACGCTGTAACCACTTCCAAAGCCCGCCGTCATACGCTTACGGCCCTTCTGGCGCTGCTGTGCAGTGCCGGTTTTGTGGCCAACGCACAGGCGCAAAGCATCGTCATGGCGTCCACCACGTCCACCGAGCAGTCGGGCCTGTTCCCGTACCTGTTGCCCGAGTTCAAAAAGGCCACGGGTGTGGATGTAAAAGTGGTTGCGGTAGGCACTGGTCAGGCCATCGACATGGGCCGCCGGGGCGACGCCGATGTGCTGTTTGTGCATGACCAGGTGGCCGAAGAAAAAGTGGTGGCTGAAGGCTTTGCCGTCAAACGCTTTCCGGTGATGTACAACGACTTTGTGCTGATTGGCCCGGCGGCTGATCCGTCCAAAGTGAAGGGCAACAACATCGCGGAAGCCTTGAAAAAAGTCGCAGTAACGAATGCCGGGTTCATTTCACGTGGCGACAAGAGCGGCACGCACGCAGCCGAATTGCGCTTCTGGAAGGGTCTGGGCGAGGGCGCCTCCAAAGGCAGTGGCTACAAGGAATGCGGTTGCGGCATGGGCCCGGCACTAAACATGGCCGCCAGCACCGGTGCCTATGTGCTGGCGGATCGCGCCACCTGGCTCAATTTCAAGAATCGCGCCGATCTGGCAGTGTTGGTGGAGGGTGACAAAGCCTTGTTCAACCAATACGGCGTGATGGTGGTGAACCCCGCCAAGCATCCGCATGTGAATGTGGCGGATGCCCAGAAGTTTGTCGATTGGGTGATTTCCGCTGCAGGACAAAACGTGATTGCGGCCTACAAGATCGACGGCCAGCAGCTGTTTTTCCCCAACGCGGGTAAGTAACCCGCCGCTTGGTTAGACCGCTGCCCGCAGCGCCCGCACCGGTTGCAGCAGCACCAACAAAGCTCCCGCGCCACCTTGCATGGGCGGGGCCTGGACAAAGGCCACTACCTCGGCCTTTTGCACCAGCCAGCGGTGCACTTTGTCCTTGAGAACCGGCGCCTTGCCGGGCGAGCCCAGGCCCTTGCCGGTGACCACGCGCACACAGCGAATGCCCTGACTATGAGACTCCCGGATGAAGGCAGTCAGCGCTTCACGCGCCTCGTCGCTGCGCAGGCCATGCAGATCGACCTGGCGCTGGATGGACCATTTACCGCGACGCAGCTTTTGCGTTACATCAGGCCCCACGCCCGGACGCCGAAAGCTCAGATGTTCATCGGTCTCCAGCAGGCTGCTGATGTCGACCTCGTCGCTGAGGGCCTCTTGCAAGGCAGCCGCGTCATCGAGAATTTGTTGTTTGGGAATCGGCTCCGGCGGGGCTGGCTTGAGGTTGGCCAACTCGGTGTGCGGCAGACGCTCCACCTTGCCCACTGCCGCCTGAAACAGATTGCGCCGCGCGGCCAATTGCTTGGCTTCCAACGCGCGCTGGGCCGCTGCTGCAGCCGCACGCTGGGCCTGCGCGTC
Organism: Burkholderiales bacterium; assembly: GCA_947447845.1. Next base: position 2,331 of record CANFNO010000163.1, read on the forward strand.
GATTTCTTTTTTGACCGATTTCAGGTCGGCCAGCGAGGTAATTTTCACAGCAAGCCCTGTTCAGCCATCGACAGCGCCTGACCTGGCCCGACGATGATGTGGTCCAGCACCCGCACATCAACCAGACCCAACGCGGCTCGCAGCGTTTGCGTGAGTGCCAGGTCAGCAGGCGAAGGCTGCACCGAACCGCTGGGGTGGTTGTGCGCCAGCACCACGGCGGCAGCGTGGTGGTGCAGGGCTTTCAAAACCACTTCGCGCGGGTAAACGCTGGTCTGGCTCAGGGTGCCATGAAACAGTTCTTCCGCTTCAATCAGCTTGTTTTGCGCGTCCAGAAAACACACCATAAAAACTTCATGCTTGCGATGCGCCAGATTCAGTTGCAGGAATTGTTTGACCGCTGCCGGGTCGGCCAGCACGGTGCGCTCCTGCAGACGCTGGGCCAGAGCGCGCCTAGCCAACTCCAGCACGGCCAGTATCTCGGCGCGCTTGGCGGGTCCTAAGCCTTTGACCTTTTTCAGGTCATCCGGCGTGGCGTTCAGCAAGCCGGCAATGCCGCCAAAGCCTTTTTTCGGGTCGTCAGCAGCGCGGTTGCCTTGGATTTGCAGCAATTCGTCGGCCATTTGCAGCACGCCTTTACCGGCGATGCCAGTGCGCAACAGCAGCGCCAGCAGTTCGGCGTCGCTGAGGGCAGAGGGGCCGCGTGCAAGCAGTTTTTCACGAGGGCGGGCCTCTGCGGGAAGGTCTTTCACGGACATGGCGGGCGGCTTTCTAGGAAGGTAGGGACACCATCTTTCGATGATATCCCCCCCTAAGAACCGTGCTTGCGATTTTCATCGCACACGGCTCACGCACGACCTCAAGTTACACAGAGTCATCAGGTTGCATAACCTTCGACTGCTTCACAAGATTAAAGTCTCCCGTACTGGAGACCGGCTTGATAACCTTCAAACCTAGGATGTGGACTCGCCGGTGACAGATCGGGTGTAACAGCACCCGATTGGAGAGAGCATCACTCCCTCCTAGCTGTCGATAGACGATATGATGGTCGTCCATGTTTTCATCAGCTATGTCAATTTCTTGCTCACAGAGAGCGCATCTACCGTCTTGGTCGAACCACAGAGAGGCCCTTTGAGCGCTCCAAATGGTTTCACCCATTCGTTGCACTCGTAGTTTCTCCCCATAGGCAACCCAGTCGAGGTGGAACGGGTTGTAATCCCCCTTCACTTTGACGTGACGAACTATTTTCATGTCCGTCAAGGAATACAGCGGAAGCGGTATTCTTTCGTCACCCCCGAACGGGTCATCTTGCAACCCCGCGAACAGACGGCGTGAGCCGCACTGTTTCCAGTAGTGGGCATACACCCACTTTCCAGTCTTGCGGGGGTGCCTGCGCAAACCCCAGCGCGTCAATCTCCAATAAATCAGATGATCAACCTTGCTAAAGGTCTGCTTTGCGACGGTCCCTTTGTGGTACTGAGCCCAGCCTTTGAGGGCCGGATTCAGGCGCTTTATCAGCATTTCTGTTGGAATCGATATCGACGTTGCGATGATCTCCCTCACCTTGCCATAAAACGTTTTGACGTTTTTATGGCTCGGTTTGATTAGTAGCTTGCCCCCGTATTTACGGAAGTTCCACCCCAGAAAATCAAACCCTTGATCGATCTGCACAATGCGCGTCTTTTCATCGGATAGAGTCAGTCCCCGCTTGCGCAGGAATTCGACAATCCAAGGTCGGACCGTGCTTTCCAGCAACTCTTTCGAGTTCCCCGTCACCACAAAGTCATCTGCATACCGGATCAAGTTCACTTTCCCTTTCTTTGCCAGTTTGGTTCCCAGTTCTTCCCGAAGGAATTGCATGAGTCCCGTTTCCAACCCGTTGAGGGTAATGTTCGCAAGCGTCGGCGAGATGATGCCGCCTTGAGGCGTGCCATCATCCGTGCGCTGGAGGTGACCCGCGTCAACCACTCCAGATTTCAACCATTTGTTGAGCATCCCCTTGTCCATGTGGACGTGGTTCAACAGCCATTCGTGGTTGATGTTGTCAAAGAACCCAGAGATATCTGCATCTAGTACCCATGTGGCCGAGACCTTTTTGGATAGAGATACAAATAGCTGACTCCGTGCGTCATGTGTTGATCGCCCTTTCCTAAAGCCGTAGCTATTCGGATCAGACGCACATTCCACTGCCGGTTCCAGCGCAAGCAAATACAGCGCTTGCATGGCTCTGTCGCGCATGGTCGGTATGCCCAGAGGGCGTTCTTTTCCATTGCTTTTCGGGATATAGACTCGTTTTAGGGGGCGAGCCCGATACCCTTTGGGGTTCAGACAACCTATTGCATTCCATTTCTTTGTTGGCGTGTCCCAAAGTGCGCCATCGATGCCACTCGTTCGCTTTCCTTGGTTCGTTTCAGTTACTTTCCTGACGGCCAATGCCTTGGCTTGCCAGGATCGAGTCAAACTTCGTGTGAGCCTTGCGACCCGTCGGAAATCTTTCTCAGTCATCGCCTGCGCGATGCACATCTGCGTCTTTCCAACAAACAAGTAGACTTTCTTCCAATCAATGGAATGCCAGTTTTGTTGTTCGTCGAGAGGCGCAGCATCGTTGCCGATGTTTTCCATACTTTCCCCTCTTAAGGAGAACCCATGGGTGCCCCCTTGCGGGGTGCAACCGCAAGGGTTCATTGATAAACGCGGCGGCTTCACGCTGTCGCACCCTGAGCAAGTCAGCCAGCTTTCACTGTGGGGCAAAGCCCCTATGTCATTCATTACAAATGGCCATTCGCTTTTTGCTCAATCCTCTGCCCCCTCCACCATGGCCATCGATTACTCTTTGGTTGCCCAAGCCATGTGGCATGGGCGATGAGTGGGGTTTACCTCGTTTCTCCGTGCGCCCATCTGGCTGGCGGGCCAGACAATGGGGTTAGGGACTCTCTTTCCGCCAGAAGTCATTTGGGGAACGATGTGAAGTCATTGACCGACACATCCCGACTTCATGCCTTTTGGCCGCAGCTCTTCCCTTGCGGGAAAGACAAGCGTTAGCTGCTTACTGGTAATGACGGTTCAGACGAGAGTTCACGTTACATTTCCCATACCCTTTACCTCGGCAACCTTCCCATTTCTTGTTCATGGGATTGGGGCTGACTCACGTCGGCCTTACGTACTTGCGTACAGGTTGTTTAACCGTAGCTCCGCACGCCCGAATTACTCCAGACGCACGTACAGTCGAGGTCACGCTGTTCCAAGCGTGGTTTGTGGAAAACAAGACGCACAGAATGGCGTCGATTTTGATACCCTAACAAAACATGTAATGTTTTGTAAAGACAAAGAATTTGTCTTATTTTGACAACAGAAATGCCTGCCTTTTGAGCATGTTTTCTTGAAAACGACCTTTGCAGGTCGATTGTTCAACGGAATTTGCATTCCATCGGACTGTCTTAAAATAGGCGTTTCTCATTAAGAGAAACTGGCCGCTCCCCGAGGGAAACGACTATCGTTGACATGCCGCCGAATGGCGACGTAGGACGACTTCGAGTCGCACCAATAGAGGCCAGTTTATCGGGACTTTTATGACCACAGTGCTTCCCCGTGTTCACGCGGGCTCTTTCCTCACCTTGCATTACCGCCTGGGCGGCCCGGCGGGAGACATCATCAACACCTTCACCGGCAAGCCTGCCACGCTGAGCCTCGGCACGGGCGAGTTGTCGCCCGCCATGGAGGCCTGCCTGATCGATCTGGAGGAGGGCACACGCACCACGTTCGAGCTGCCCGCAGGCGCCGCCTTTGGCCCGCGCAACCCGGACATGCAGCAGTGGCTGGCCCGCAAGGTGCTGACCGACATGGGCGACCCGCAAGAGACCTACAAAGTGGGCGATGTGGTGGAGTTCCCCACGCCCGACGGCAAGGGCAAGTTCGCCGGTGTGGTCCAGCAAGTCAAGGACGCGTCTGTCCTGTTTGACTTCAACCACCCGCTTGCCGGCCACCCGGTGACTTTTGAAGTGCAACTGATCGGGGTGCTATGACGCAGGAAATCCTTTTGGCAGAACCTCACGAAGCGGGGAGCTTCGGCGTTGAAATTCTATTGGCGGAACCCCGTGGCTTTTGTGCGGGCGTGGACCGCGCTATCGAGATCGTGGAAAAAGCCCTGGCAAAGTTTGGCGCCCCCATATACGTACGGCACGAAATCGTGCACAACACCTATGTGGTGAACGACCTCAAGCAAAAGGGCGCCATCTTCATTGAGGAACTGGCCGACGTGCCCCCCGGCGCGACCTTGATCTTCTCGGCCCACGGCGTTAGCCGGGCGACCCACCAGGAGGCTGCGGCGCGTGGCTTTCAGATATTTGACGCCACCTGTCCGTTGGTGACCAAAGTGCACGTGGA
>CANFNO010000164.1 GCA_947447845.1 Burkholderiales bacterium
AAAGACGGTGCCCGCCCGTTGGCAACTACCGATTATTTGTGCCCGGTGGATGGCGCCATCAGCCAGTTCGGTTGCATCACCGGTGATCAAATATTCCAGGCCAAAGGCCACAGCTACAGCACCACCGCCTTGGTCGGGGGCGATGCCGCGCTGGCCGCGCAATTCCAGGATGGCAGCTTTGCCACGCTGTATTTGAGCCCACGCGACTACCACCGCATCCACATGCCCTGCGATGGCGAACTGCGCCGCATGATTTATGTGCCGGGCGATTTGTTCTCGGTTAATCCGACCACGGCGCGCGGCGTACCGGGGCTCTTTGCGCGAAATGAGCGCGTCGTGTGTGTGTTTGATTCAGTGGACGGCCCGTTTGTGCTGACGCTGGTGGGTGCCACCATTGTGGGCAGCATGGCTACCGTCTGGCACGGTCAGGTGAACCCGCCGCGCAGCCCACAGATTTGCGAATGGCAATACCAGAGCGGTCAGGTCAGTTTGAAAAAGGGTGCCGAGATGGGCCGCTTTATGCTGGGCTCCACCGTGGTGATGCTGTTTGGCAAAGACCGCTTGTCGTTTAACCCGCAATGGACCGCTGCACGCCCGATCCGTATGGGTGAAGTGATGGGCAGCAAGCCCGGTTAAAGCATCTTGCCGGAGAGTATTTCGCCTCTAAATCGGGTGTGAACGCGAAAGCCCGTCGTAGACAGTGCGTGACGCACGGCAAGATGGGCTGACAAAGTGCACGCCCGATTTAGAGGCGAAATTAGTGCACAAGGACCGGGTTTTGCGCCAGCTCGGCGTAACGCTCTAGCGTATCTTCCACTTCTTCCTGGGTCGGCGTGTTGACCTGCCAGGCCACGATGTGCTGCTGGAACAACTCAGCCCAGGAGCCATCCAGGTAAACCTCTTTGCCCGAGCGTTTGTCCACAATTTCGAAGCCATGGCGCATCAGCATGGGCAGAACCTGGGCACCGTGTTCCGACTTGCTGGCACCAGAGGGATGGCGAAGATCCGACTCCAGATTGGCCAACATGTGGGTCACGGAATAGGTCTCAGAGTCGTAGAGTGTGTGCATGGCGGCTTGCTTTCCTGGGTTGCTTTGCAATTGGTAGCTTGCTGTCTGAATTCAAGAGTAACAGGAAAATCAGCCACGCACGTTTTCAATTCGGTTTTTGGGTCTTTCGCCACAAAAGATCGGCGAACGCGCCATTGGCCTCGGTAATGCGCAGGCGCACGGGCAAATAGTTCAGATCGGGAGCCAACCAAACTTCAATACGCTGATCAAACTCCACGGTGGGTTCTTTGCTGAGCTTGAGTGCGGTGAGCGTGCCGCCGGGCAATTCCAGCGACTCGGTCGTGCCAACCTTGAAGTTCCACAACTCGGCACGGTGCGCGTCGGCGGCCTGAAATGCAATGGCAGTGCCACTGGTGTGGCGCTCAGGCTCACCAGCCACGATAGCACTGAGTTGCAGGATGGCGCTGAGTTTGTCCTGGGCGCCCGTTTGCAGGGGCACATCCGGGTTGTTGGCGCTAAACGAGATGATGCCCTTCTCGCGCTGGAAATGGGTGGCCAGCTCTGCACCGCGCGGCTTGTCGCCAAAGCGCAGGGGTTGCAGGCCGCCATCGGTCAAGTCGCCCTTGCTACTCCAGGTGCGTACCCGAAAGCCCCAGGCCGATATTTCCAGACGTGCGCTGTAACGTTCGCCGTCCGGCGACCAGAGCAATTCACCGCTGGCGGCATATTTGATGAAGCCGCGTTCCTCACCTTTGCCGTCATAAATCAGCAGCACGGGCGGTGCATAAGACAGCTTTTGGACGCGAGGCACATCGACAACCGGGGGCGCAGCGGGTGGGGTCGGTGGTGTCGGTTCGTTCAACACGACCTCTGCTGAAGCAATTTTGGTCTCGGGCGCTGCAGTCACTTCTGGCGCTTTCAGCGGCGAGGTTGCTGGCAGTTCGGTTGCCGTGGTTGCTTGTGCGCTTGACGCAGGGGTTTCAGTCGCTTCGGGGTTCTGTGGCGCAAGCTTTGGCGCCGCGCTGTTGGTGGCGGGCTTCCTGGCTTTGGCGGGCAGCTGCGGGGGCTTCGGCACAGGCTTAAGCGCTGTCTGCGCTGGCGCAATGACGCGGGTGAGCACGCTCAGGCTCAAGGGTGGCGTGTTTTCGGTAGAGCCCAGCAGCGGGCCCACGCCAGCCGGTATGCCACCCAGCACCAGCGCATGTGCTGCGACCACGATGGCGGTCAGCACCATCAGCTTGCGCAGCGGTGATTGGTAGCCGGGGGGTGTGGCGGTGGGGGGGCGAGGCATGCGAAAAGATTGGGAGTGGGGAGCGCTCCACTGTGTAACGCTTGTGGCTGAGTTTAGGGCGACTTGGTGCACACCGGGCAGAGCGGGAGTGCGGAGCCGGACTCGCCCCCGCTTGGCGCTTGGAAAAGCAGCGAAAATGCCCCCATGAAACTTGCCACATACAAAGACGGATCGCGAGACGGCCAATTGGTCGTGGTGTCGCGGGATTTGAGCCACGCGCATTACGCCTCCCATGTTGCCAACCGGCTGCAACAAGTGTTGGATGACTGGAATTTTCTATCGCCCCAATTGCAGGACATTTTTGATGCGCTCAACGCGGGGCGCGCACGCCATGCGTTCCCGTTTGATCCGGCACAGTGCATGGCGCCGCTGCCACGCGCCTTCCAATGCGTCAGCGCCGTTGCCTATCCCAGTCACGCCGATTTGCTGCGACGGGCGTTGGGGGTAACCGAGCCGGAAACGGTGAGCGGCCCCGCAATGCACCAGGGTGCAGGTGATGCGCTGATGGGTGCGCACGATCCAATGCGCTGCGCCAACGAATCGTTCGGGCTGGATTTTGGCGCTGGCGTGGCAGTGATCACCGGGGATATTCCACAAGAGTGCGCCGCCGATCGCGCACTGGATGGCGTGCGTCTGCTGATGCTCTGCAACCAGGCGAGCCTGCGTTACCTGGAGCGTGAGGACACAGCGCCCGGGGTGCAAAGCCGACCCGGCACAGCCTTCAGCCCCGTGGCGATCACCCCCGACGAACTAGGTGAAGCCTGGGGCCGAGGCCGCGTGAACCTGCCTCTGCAATGCAGTTGGAATGGCCGCAAGGTCGGCATGTGCGAGGCGGGTGTGGACATGGGCTACCACTTCGGGCAACTTATCGCTTACCTGGCCAAGACCCGTGCACTGCGCGCCGGGACGATTGTGGCGGCGGGACCGGTAAGCAATGCCGGTGCCCTGAAGAAAGGCCAATGGACTTGGCCGGCGGGCTTTAACTGCATTGCCGAGAAGCGTGCGATGGAAACACTGCAGGACGGGCAAGCGGCCACCGAGTTCATGCGTTACGGCGATACCGTGCGCATCGAAATGAAAAACGCCGCCGGGAATAGCCTTTTTGGCGTGATTGAGCAGGAAATGACGGCGTTAGTTCTGGGTTAATTGTTGGGCGAAAGTTTTGATGCCGCGCAGCATCATTTCAATTGAAACTGATACCAGCACCAATCCCATCAGCCGCTCCACGGCGACTACTAGGCGTGTGCCGATAACCCGTTGGATGCGTTCGGCCGATACCAGCACCACCGCGCTGACCAGCATGGTGACGCACAGGGCTGCAATCCATTCCATACGCTTCTCCGGTTGCTGGGAGACCAGCAGCAGCACAGTAGCCAGCGCGCTGGGACCGGCTATGGCGGGCACTGCCAGGGGCACGATCAGCGGCTCTACCATCTGCTCCGGGTCGACGCTTTCGGGCGGTGGAAACACCATGCGCAGGGCGATCAGAAACAGAATTACGCCACCGCCGATTTGCAGTGCCAACTCGGAGAGGTTCATGACTTCCAGGAAACGCTCTCCCACAAACATGAAGGTCAGCAAGAGTACGAACGCAATCAGGATTTCGCGCAGGATCACCCAAGGCCTGCGCTCGGGCGCGACGTTCTTGAGGGCGTTGGCGAATATCGGGATGTTGCCGACAGGGTCGGTAATCAACACCAGCAGGATGGTGGCGGAGGCAAAGGTGTAATTCATTTGGGTGCGTGCAGGCGGAGCATGCGCGCAGGATAGCAGCCCAGGGCCGGGCACTGACCGGCTCCTGTGGGCCAGACTCAGATGCGGTTGGCTTTTTCCAGCTTTTCCTGGCAATGAATGCAACGTACCGCTTCGGGGGCAGCACGCAGACGCGCTTCTGCAATATGTGCGCCGCAATCCAGGCATTCGCCATAACTGCCATCTTCAATGCGTTTGAGGGCGGCATTGACCGCTGCAATTTCAGCGGTGTCGTGGGCGTCCAGCGCAAACTCCAGATCACGCGCCGAATTAGCCGCCGCCGGGGTGTCATCGCGCGTGGCGAAGTGTTCGGTGGAGGCCTCAGCGCGGCCTACGGCCCCACCGCGCAGAATGGCAAGCTGCTCCATCAGCGAGGTGCGTTGCGTCAGCAGTGCGGACTTGAAGGTGGAGGTGTCCAGATGTTTCATGGTCGATCTTCTTGTAATGATGGATTCATGTTGCGCCTTAGCGCTGGCATATGTCTTTGACGGGGGTCAAGGAATGCAAGGTGCGGCCCCTTTCGGCCGATGGTGATAATGGCCGCCTTACCCGAGGTATATCCAGCCCATGAAACCCGCATCGATAGTTATTGCCTCCTGCTTGGCTCTTGGCCCGTTTGTTTCGCTCTTTGCCCAAACAGTGGAGGTCAGTGGCATCTGGGCCCGCGCTACGGTTCCCGGTCAAAGGGCCACCGGCGCCTTTATGCACCTGATGTCCCCCAAAGGCGCCCGGTTGGTGGGCGCCAGCACCCCGGTCGCGGCGCTGGCCGAAGTGCATGAAATGAAGTTGGAAGAGGGCGTGATGCGCATGCGCGCGGTGCCCGGTGGTTTGGAGTTGCCCCCTGGAAAAATGGTGGAGCTCAAGCCGGGCGGTTATCACCTGATGCTGCTGGATTTGAAGCAGCCGCTGCCGAAGGAAAGCACGATTGCCCTGACCCTGGTGTTTCAGGATGCCAAGGGCGCCGAGACCCGCACCGAGTTCAAGGTGCCGGTGGGCATGCAGCCACCCGCGGACGCGGGGGCTGCCGCCAAACCCTAAAGGTTTGTAATCTTTAGAGCGGCAGGTTCAGGCTCAGGCCGAGTGTCCAGTTTTGTGGCAGGCCAGGCTCGTAAGACTGGGGCGGATTTGCAGTCTGATTTACGAGGACTGAACCCACATAGCGCTCGTCGCTTACGTTATTGAGGCGTGCATAGGCTGTTACGCCGCCCTTGCCCAGGCTCCAGCGCTGGCTGGCGCTGAGGTTGAAAACGGTGTGTCCGTCTGCAGACTCGGTGTTGGAGTCGTTGGCGTAGATGCGACCGGCCTGCACCATTTCCAAGCCCACGCGCATGCCACCTTTGGCCTTGCCTGAACTGGAGGCTTCGCTGGTCCAGGTGAGTTCGGAAAACAGTGAAGACTGCGGGATGCCCGGCAACTGTTTGCCGGTGCTGGCAAAGGTTTTTGTGTAGCGGGCGTCAATCATCGAAGCCGATGCGGTCAAGGCCCAGTGGGGTGTGAACTGGGTGCTGCCGGAAAGCTCCCATCCGGTGCGGGACGTGCCAGGCGCATTTTGGTAGGCGTTTTGCCCCTGGCTGTTACGCAGCACCACGATCTCATCTACCGTGTCAATCTGGTAGAGCGCCAGATCAATGCGCGAGTTTTCGGTGGGAACCCACTTGGTACCGAGTTCGTAGTGTTGGCTGCTAGACGCATTCAGCGTAGTGTTGAACTGACCAATCAGCAAGTTGCTGCTGCCGGGTTTGGGCAGGTAGGCCATCTCGGCCAAAGTGGGAGTTTCGAACCCTTTGCCGTAGTTGGCATACAGGTTCAGGTGCTCAGTGGCATGGTAGGTAACACCCAAAACAGGGTTGGTGGCCTGGTAAGACACATTGCCCGAGCCGTTCGGGTCGGAGGCACTGACGGGGTAATAGTCATCGCTGACAAAGCGCACCGAGCTGCTTCGCAGTCCTGCAGAGACCGACACTTTTTCAGAGACCGATGCAGTGCCCTGCACAAACAAGTCACTGTTTTCTGCCTGGTTGTCTTCGCTGCGTGTGCTGAGGCCTATCTTCTGTCCGGAAGCCGTGTCTCCACCTTGGCGGTATTCACGCGAGCGGTCAAATTCATAGCCCGCCACCCATTCAACCGGTGTGTCTGCCCACACGGCGCGCTCGTTGTATTGCAAGCCCACGCCAAAGTAGGCGCGGTTGAGACCAACCCATTTGTTGCTGGCCAGGTATTGGGTGTTTTCGCGGGTGCCGTAGTAGGCGCGACCGGTTAGTGAGCGGTCCTTGTCGAGTGTGTAAGTGGCGGAACTACCCAATTGGTTTTGCAACACCGCTTTGCGCGTCATGGTCGTGATGGCGTTATTGCCAGCAGCCGAAGGGTCCTTTATCAGTTGGGCACGGGTCAGGCCCAGCGGGTCCTGGGCTAGTGGCATATCAAACTGGTTGAACACCAGGTTGACTTTGAGGTCCTGGTTGAGGTCAAAGTTCAGCTTGCCGTTGAACTGCTTGCGCTCGGTAAAGCTGTTGGCACGGTAGCCGTCGATGGTCATGGTGCTGTAGTCGGCCACGATGCCGACGGTACCCACGGTGTCGCCAATCTGGTAGTCGGCGCGATGCAAACCGTAGGAGCCCACGTAATACTGGTAGCCCACCTCGGCTTCCTTGGGCGC
>CANFNO010000165.1 GCA_947447845.1 Burkholderiales bacterium
CCGAGCGTGCCCGTTTGACGGAACTGCGCTATAAAAATGGTGCCAGCAGCTACCTGGAAGTGTTGGACGCACAGCGTTCGCTGTTCGCATCCCAACAGGCTGCGCTGCAATTGCAGGCACAGTCGCAGCAGAATCTGGCGACTCTCTATCGTGTGCTGGGTGGAGGCTGGCTGGCCGAGTCGGCAAAGCCCTGAGGACAAGTGGAGCGGGACTGCGTGACAGCCGTTCCGCTCAGGCCTGAAGCAGGCCTAAAACATGAGTTCGTCCATGGAAAGCAGCACATAGGGCTCCACGTTAAGCGAGTGCGCCAAGGCCACCAATACGACCAGTGTCGGATTGGCTGAGCCGGACTCTATTCGACTTAAGTAGGTTCGAAAAATGCCGCAGCGCTCTGATAGAACTTCTTGCGAAAGTTCGGCGTTCAGGCGCAATGCCCTGACTCTTGAGCCGACAACATTTTTGTAATTTATTTCAGATTTTTTCACCAGATTAGTATCTGGGTAAGCCGTGAAAGTAGGAACACATTCATTCGTACATCACTTGCGCATTCAGCTAAATGAACACAGTCGAAGCGTGCAAAATGGCCGGGCTTTTGCAGTGCGGTTGTCCCTGCGTGAAATTTGGCTCTGTCGTTGCGGAATAATCCCAATCAATTAAATAAGGAAGACAAGATGTTCAAAGGTATTTTGCTAACCAAGCCTGAAGGCGTGTACACCGCTGCAGTCCAAAGCATTGACGACAGCGTTCTGGGCGAGGGTGATGTGACCGTGGGCGTGGAGTGGTCCACACTGAACTACAAAGATGGCTTGGCCATCACCGGCAAATCCCCTGTAGTGCGCAAGTTCCCGTTGGTACCTGGCATCGACTTTGCCGGCACGGTTTACAGCAGCCAGAACCCGCGCTGGAAGGTGGGCGACAAAGTCATCCTGAACGGCTGGGGTGTGGGCGAAACCTGCAGCGGAGGCCTGGCGCAGACTGCGCGCGTAAAAGGCGAATGGCTGGTGGCCTTGCCAGCCGCCTTCACCGCACGCCAGGCGATGGCGATTGGCACAGCCGGTTATACCGCCATGCTGTGCGTGCTGGCTTTGCAGCGGCATGGCGTCAAGCCCACAGACGGCGAGGTGCTTGTCACCGGTGCCAACGGCGGCGTGGGCAGTGTCGCCATTGCGCTGTTGTCCAAGCTGGGCTACACCGTGGTGGCTTCCACCGGCCGCATGGAAGAAGCCGCGCACCTGCAAGCGCTGGGTGCGGCCACGGTCATTGACCGAGCCGACCTCTCCAACCCCGGCAAGCCTTTGGCCAAGGAGCGTTGGGCTGCAGTCGTGGACAGCGTGGGCAGTCACACCCTGGCCAATGCTTGCGCTTCGGTCAAATATGGCGGGGCCGTAGCGGCTTGCGGGCTGGCGCAGGGCATGGACTTTCCCGCCTCCGTGGCGCCCTTCATTCTGCGTGGCATCACGCTCTACGGCATCGACAGCGTGATGGCCCCGCTGGCCAAACGCGAAGAGGCCTGGGCCCGTCTCGCGCAGGATCTGGATATCGCCAAGCTGGACGCCATCACCTCCGAGATTGCGCTGGAAGATGCCATTGGTGTCGCGGCAGATTTGCTGGCTGGCAAGGTGCGCGGACGTGTGGTGGTGAAGCTATAGCTATAGCCCGTCCATGAGTTCAACGCACGCGCCCGTGGAGCCTCCAGGCGAGTCTGCCTATGCCTGGTTGCGCTTGCTGGTGTCGCTGGCTTTGATGACGATTGGCGGCAGCGGCATGTATGGCATCACTGTGGTGTTGCCGCGCATACAGCAGGAGTTTGCGGTGGGGCGCTCGGATGCGTCCTTTCCGTATGCGCTGACCCTGGTCGGCTTTGGCATCGGTGGTGTTTTGATGGGTCGCCTGGCCGACCGCTTCGGCGTCATGGTGCCGGTGCTTGTGGGTGGCGTGGCACTTGGCTCCGGCTTCCTGGTTGCGGGCTCGGCGCAGAGCTTGTGGCAATTCAATCTGGCGCAAGGCCTGTTGATCGGCCTGCTGGGCACGTCAGCCACCTTTGCACCTTTGGTGGCTGATACCTCGCAGTGGTTTACACGCAGGCGCGGCATTGCACTGGCGATTTGCATGAGCGGCAACTATGTCGCCGGTGCCATCTGGCCACCCGTGACGCAGCACATGGTGGAGCTTTGGGGCTGGCGCTCGGCCTACTCGGCGATTGGTTATTTTTGCTTTGCCAGCATCCTGCCGCTGGCCTGGGCGCTGAAGCGCCGCGCGCCGGTTTTGTTGCACACGGTCAGTCCCGCTGCCACCGGTGCGCCACGCTCCGCAGTGTCGGAGCGTCCGCTTAACTTGAACCCCACGTTGCTGACTATGCTGCTGAGCGTGGCGGGTCTGGCTTGCTGCGTGGCCATGTCCATGCCCCAGGTGCACATCGTCGCCTATTGCACCGACCTCGGGTTTGGTGCCACGCAGGGCGCACAAATGCTTTCGCTGATGCTGAGCGCAGGCATTGTCAGCCGCCTGGTTTCCGGCTGGATCTCGGACCATCTGGGCGGCCTGCTTACGCTGCTGATCGGTTCCCTGCTGCAGATGCTGGCGCTGCTGTTGTTCTTGCCCTTCAAGGGGCTGGTGCCGCTGTATGTCATCTCGGGCTTGTTCGGCTTGTTTCAGGGCGGCATCGTGCCCTGCTATGCGCTGATCGTGCGCGAGTATTTCACGCCGCAAGAGGCGGGTGCCCGCGTAGGCACCGTGCTGATGGCCACGCTGTTTGGCATGGCCTTAGGGGGCTGGATGTCGGGTGCCATCTTCGACTGGACCGGCTCCTACCGCGCCGCATTTTTGAATGGCATTGCCTTCAACCTGCTCAATGTGGGCGTCGTTATTTTTCTGCTGCGCCGCGCCTGGCTTTTGGCGCTGGAGCATCCTGGTGACGGTTCGCGGTTGGGCAATATCGTTCATCGCTTTAACCGATACCCCCTTCGAAAGACCTAAATGCAATACAGACCCCTTGGCCGCACCGGCTGGAATGTCTCCACCATCAGCTTTGGCGCCTGGGCCATTGGCGGCACCTGGGGTGATGTGGACGACGCCGAATCCATGGGCGCACTGCACCAGGCGCTGGACCTGGGCGTCAACTTTTTTGACACCGCCGACGTCTATGGCGATGGCCGCAGCGAGCGCCTGATCGCACGCCTGCGCAAGGAGCGCAGCGAGCCTTTCTATGTGGCCACCAAAGCCGGGCGCCGACTCAATCCGCATGTGACCGAGGGCTACAACCGCGAGAACCTGCGCGCCTTCGTGGAGCGCAGCCTCACCAACCTGAATGTGGAAGCGCTGGACCTGCTGCAACTGCATTGCCCGCCCACGCCGGTGTACTACATGCCCGAGGTGTTTGGCGTGTTGGACGAGATGCAACGCGAAGGCAAGTTGCGCCACTACGGTGTCAGCGTCGAGAAGGTCGAAGAGGCGCTCAAGGCCATCGAGTTCCCCGGCGTGCAAAGCGTGCAAATTATTTACAACATCCTGCGCCAGCGCCCGGCCGATTTGCTGTTCAAAGAGACTCTGCGTAAAGGTGTGGGCATCCTGGCGCGTCTGCCACTTTCCTCAGGCTTGCTGAGCGGCAAGATGACGGCGCAAACTGCTTTTGCCGCAGACGACCACCGCCTGTTCAACCGCAATGGCGAGGCCTTTGACAAGGGCGAGACCTTCTCTGGCCTGGACTATGCCAAAGGGCTGGAAGCGGTGGAGGCACTGCGCGCAGTCGTGCCTGCGGGCATGAGCATGGCGCAATTTGCCTTGCGCTGGCTCACCATGAACCCGGCCGTGACCTGCGCCATTCCCGGTGGCAAGCGCGCCGCACAGGTGGCCGACAACGTGAGCGCGGCAGATTTGCCTGCGCTCACCGATGCGCAGATGGCGGCTGTGCAGACGGTTTACGAGCAATACGCAAAGCCCTGGGTCCATCAGTGTTGGTAGGTCAATAGCACAAAATAAATCGAGAGACAAAACATGACTACAACAACTGAATCCGTCGGCTTTATCGGCCTGGGCCTGATGGGCCATGGCATGGCCAAGAACCTGGTGGACAAGGGCTTTGCGCTGTCCATTTATGCACGCAAGACCAGCGAGGTAACCGCAGACTTGCAGCAGCGCGGTGCCACGCTGCGCGCCTCCTCTGCCGAGGTTGCGCAGAACGCCTCGGTGGTCATTCTGTGCGTCACGGGCTCCAAAGATGTGGAGGCCATCGTGCGTGGTCCGAACGGATTGAAGGCGGGGCTGAAAGCAGGCAGTGTGGTGGTGGACTGTTCCACGTCTGACCCGGTTTCCACGCAGGCACTCGTTGACGAGCTCAAGGCCATCGGCGTGCACCTGGTCGATGCGCCGCTCAGTCGCACGCCCAAAGAGGCCTGGGCTGGCACGCTCGATACCATGGTCGGCGCTGATCCGGAAATCTTCCGGCGCATCGAACCGATACTGCAAACTTTTGCCGGTCGCATCGTGCATCTGGGCGCACCCGGTACCGGCCACCGCATGAAGTTGATCAACAACTTTGTCTCATTGGGTTATGCGGCGCTGTACTCGGAGGCCTTGACGTTGTCGCAGGCCGTGGGCATCACGCCCGCCATGTTTGACTCCGTCATCCGCGGTGGACGCATGGACAGCCCGTTCTACCAAACCTTTATGGAATACACGCTGCGTGGCGACAAAGAGGCGCACAAGTTCACACTCTCCAACGCCTTCAAGGACCTGCGTTACCTGGAGTCCATGGCCGATGACGCCGGCGTGTCCAACCCCTTGGGCAATGCGGTGAAAAATTCTTTTGGTCTGGGCGTGCAACAGGGCGGTCCGGAAAGAATGGTTCCGATGTTGCCTGAGTTGATTGCGGGCTTGAGTGGTGTGGTTCTCAAAGCCAATGACGTTTCTTGAAGCGGGCAGTTGGTCGGTCTTTCCGACCACTTCCCGAAGTTAACCATCACGCTGGATCATCGCTATCAGTTGATCCAAAGCCGTACCCCAGCCACTCTCGAAGCCCATCGCCGCGTGCTTTTTGCAACCGGCTTCGTCCGCGTGCATCACCGTTGCGGTGTAACGGGTTCCCTGGTCTGCATCTGCCAGTTCGAGCATGGCCGTGAACATGAATTCGGCGTCATCGGAGCCCTCTGGTGCGCTAGGTTTTTTGGGTCTATAGCCCGGTAGAAAAGCATTGGTCCATACCAGCCTCTCATGGGTAACTACTTCCAGGTAGCAGCCCGTATTGGGAAATTCGACGCCCTCGGGTGACCGCATAGTGGTGCGAAAAATGCCACCAGGCCGCAGGTCTATTTCGCACGCAATTGCTTTCCAGGGCAAAGGGCAAAACCAGGGCTTGAGCCGTTCAGGTTCAGTCCAGGCGCGCCACACCAGGTTTCTAGGAACGTGGATTACCCGCGTAAAGCTAAGGTCCAGATTCGGGTTTGGTTGGAATGTGGACTTCATGACTTTTCTCCAGGAGTGGGTGTCCAAGGGGCTGCAGGGTCAGCAATCAACCCTGCGTAAGCAAGCGCCTTGATGTGTTTGGCCATTGTCGGCAAACTTATGGCAAATGGCAAAGCCCAAGTTTGAGATTGAGATGACAGATCCACGAACCATTGACGAGTACATAGCTTGTGCGCCCGAAGAAGTCCGACCGGCGCTCACTGCTATTCGAGCGACCGTTAAGAAAGCTGCGCCCGATGCAGAAGAACGAATCAGCTACCGCATGCCCGCGTTTTTTATGGAGGGTGCACTCGTCTACTTTGCTGCGTTCAAGAAGCACATCGGCTTCTATCCGCCGGTACGAGATAAGTTATTGCAGTCGCAGACAGTCAAGTACGCGGGTCCCAAAGGCAATTTGAAGTTCCCACTCTCAGAGCCGATGCCGCTTGCTCTCATCGCCAAAATCGTCAAGTCTCGAATAAAAGAAAACGCAGCGCGCAAATCCGAAAAGGGCCACGCCTGAGGCTGCATATATATAAATACGTGATGCGCCTCTGGCCGCTGTCGTTAGTGCTTGGCTTGATGTGAAGGGTTATGCCCCTCCCTGGGTCTTGGTGGATGGGGTTGCCAGGTTCAGCCGTATTGCGGCCCGAACGAGTTCGCTCAACGCGGCCTCGTCAATGGGCGCATCCTCTGGTATATCAATCGCCCGTCTGACATTCCCTTCCAGGCTTGAATTGAAGAGTTTGGCTGGGTCCGCGAGCATGGCACCCTTTGCAAACGTCAGCTTGACTGCCTTCTTGTAGGTCTCGCCGGTACAGATAATCCCGTGGCAAGACCAGACCGGCACGTTCCATTTCCACTCCTCTGTTATCCGTGCATCGGCCTGCCTGATCACCGTTCGAACACGGGAAAGGACTTCGCCCCTCCAGTCCTGGAGTTCCAGGATCCGTGCATCGATAAGTTCCGTTGGGGACTTGCCGGCATCGGAAGCAGGCGTGCTTTTTGGAAACCTGACGGAGGTGTTGGGGGCAGACTTTTTTGTGGCCATAACAGGAGCTGGGTGATTGTCTTGCGGTCAGGGTTTTGGTTGCGAATCGAGATTTTGCTGGATAGCCATCTGCTTTGCCAAATACCCGCACGCGCCAAGCTGTGGCTATCCATCCGTACACTCGGGCCTTTCCAAATTCCATAAG
>CANFNO010000166.1 GCA_947447845.1 Burkholderiales bacterium
AGCCGAAGATCCAGCTCGGGCTCGCCATGCATGCCCTGGTTGGTGGTGTTGACCAGCAATGCCACGCCGCTCAGCGCCTCATGGCGCTCGCTCCAGTCGACAGCCTGAATACCCGCACCAAATTCGTCACACAGTGCCTGTGCCTTGCCCAGGGTTCGGTTGATCAGTCGGATTTCCGTGGCGCCCTGGTCCAGCAGACTCAGCACCACGGCGCGCGCGGCACCCCCGGCGCCCAGCACGGTCACCGGTCCAGCGTTGGCTTTCCAGTCGGGCTTGGCATCCAGCAGACTTTGAATATAGCCATAGCCATCATTGTTAAAACCGTGCAGCGCACCTTCGGGCGTCACCACGATGGTGTTGATGGCGCCCATGCGGCGTGCCAGCGGGTCAACTACATCCACAAGCTTCATGGCGTTGACTTTGTGCGGGATGGTGATGTTGCAGCCAGCCATGCCCAGGGCAGACAGGCCACGAATCGCGTCTTCCAATTTGTTGGGCTGCACAGGGAATAAGCCGTAAGCGCCTTGCAGGCCGTACTGGCGTATCCAATGGTTGTGAATGACGGGTGAGCGGGAATGCGCTACCGGCCAACCCATTACGCCAGCCATTACATACTTGTGTGCCATCCGAAAAGACTCCTAGTGTTTAGATCCAACAGCATTATCCAAACAAGTGCGCCCGCAAGGCCTGCGCCACCACATAACCTGCTACTTGTACGCTGACGCAAGTGATGCTTGCAGGATTTTCAGTCTGGCAAAGGCACATGGTGCTTGCCTTCGGGTGACGAAGGCACCTGCGGGTCCAGGGTGTAATAGTCGCCAGCCTCGGCCGTAAATATCTGTGCGGCAATGGTCAGGCCCTGAGGCGCATCGAGGCTGCCCGCAGCGATCGATACCCGTGGCCCTCCGGTTTCTTCAAAGAAAAGGCTGGAGCCGCAGACATTGCAAAAGCCCCGTCTAAAGCCCGGCACCGCGCTGTACCACTGCAGACTGTCTTGCCGAAGGAGTTTGAAGTGCTCTCTTTTGCAGGCCGTGGCGGCCACAAAATGACCGCTGCTTCGGCGGCATTGCTCACAGTGGCAGGTAATGATGTCTCTGAGCTTGCCGTCGACCTGGTAGCGAACGCCACCACACATGCATCCACCACTTATGGGTTGAATCATCAAGTCTCCTTAGTGAAGATTAGGGTAATCATGCGGGTATTCATGTTGTCGAATGGATTGTGCCTCCCTAGAATGGTGCTGCAGTGCAGTACATTGGTTGAACCGCACAGGAAGCTCGAAAAGACATGCCCAAAACCATCGCCAACACCGCCGGGTCTTCGGACCGCATCATCAAGAAGTACCCGAATCGCCGTCTTTATGACACCGACACCTCCAGCTATATCACCCTGACCGAAATCAAGCAGTTGGTGATGGACAGCGAACCGTTTGTCGTGCTTGACGCGAAGACCGGCGAGGACCTTACCCGAAGCATCCTGCTTCAGATCATCCTGGAAGAAGAGTCGCAAGGCTCGCCGATGTTCACCGCGCCGGTGCTGGCCAATGTGATTCGTTTTTACGGCCACACCATGCAAGGGTTTATGGGGGGCTACCTGGAGAAGAACATGCAGGCGCTGATGGATATGCAGTCCCCCATGGTCAAGGGGGTGATGGGCGCCAATATGTTCACGCAGATGCAAGAACAAATGGCCAAGCAGACCGAACAGTTTTTGGGCACCCTGGGCATCAAGCGCTGACCTTTGAAAATCCCGGCATGACAAATGCTGGGACAATCAGGGCATGAGCGACGCAACTTCTTTCACTATTTCCCCTACAACGCCGATCGGCAAGGCCCCCCAGGTCGGATTCGTGAGCCTCGGATGTCCGAAGGCCTTGACGGACTCCGAACTGATTCTCACGCGCTTGAGCGCCGAGGGCTACCAGACTTCCAAGACTTTCCAGGGTGCAGACATTGTTATCGTCAACACCTGCGGCTTCATCGACGAGGCGGTGCAGGAAAGCCTGGACACCATAGGTGAGGCACTGGCAGCGAACGGCCGCGTTATTGTGACCGGCTGCCTGGGTGCCAAGACCGGCAAAGATGGCGGTAACATGGTGCGCCAAATGCATCCCAAGGTGCTGGCTGTGACCGGTCCACATGCGACGCAAGAAGTGATGGACGCCATCCACCTGCACCTGCCCAAGCCCCATGACCCGTTTACCGACCTCGTGCCAAACGCTTTTGGCGTGGCCGGAATCAAGCTGACACCTCGGCACTACGCCTACCTCAAGATCAGCGAAGGCTGCAACCACCGCTGCACTTTCTGCATCATCCCCAGCATGCGCGGCGATCTGGTGTCACGCCCGATCGGTGATGTGCTGACCGAGGCGCGTGCCCTGTTTGAAGGTGGTGTGAAAGAACTGCTGGTAATCAGCCAGGACACTTCAGCCTACGGTGTGGACGTGAAATACCGAACCGGCTTTTGGGATGGCAAACCGGTCAAGACGCGGATGCAGGAATTGGTTCAGTCCCTGGGGGAAATTGCGCAGGCCTATGGCGCCTGGGTGCGCTTGCACTATGTTTATCCCTACCCCAGTGTCGACGCCATATTGCCTTTGATGGCCAGCGGGCTGGTGCTGCCTTATCTGGACGTGCCGCTTCAGCACAGCCACCCGGATGTGCTGCGCCGCATGAAGCGACCTGCCAGTGGTGAAAAGAATCTGGATCGCATCCAGCAGTGGCGGGAGATTTGCCCGCAGTTGGTGGTGCGCAGCACCTTCATTGCCGGTTTTCCTGGCGAAACTGAAGAAGAATTTCAGCACCTGCTGGACTTTATGGAGGAAGCTCAGATTGATCGCGCCGGATGCTTTGCCTACAGCCCGGTGGAAGGCGCGACTGCGAACGCGCTGCCTGGCATGTTGGCGGCAGAATTGCGCGAAGAGCGTCGGGCCCGTTTCATGGAAGTTGCCGAGCGAGTCTCTGCTGCGCGTTTAAAGCGACATGTGGGCGCCACGATGCAAATTTTGGTGGACTCGGCACCCGGCATGGGCAAAAAGGGCGGCTTGGGCCGCAGTTACGCGGATGCTCCTGAGATTGATGGCGTGGTGCGTTTGTTGCCGCCCGAGAAAATAAGCAAGACCTTGAAAGTGGGCGAGTTCACCAAGGCTCGCATTGTGAGCACACAGGGCCACGACCTGGTTGCTCAACCCTTTTGACGCTGGAGTGCGCGCAAGGGCGTCAACAAGTCTGACAGACCGTTGTGATCAATCTCATGCATGAGGTTGATCAGACGGCCAATTTCGCTTTTGGGCACGCCTTCGCGCACAAACCAGCGCAGATAGTCGCCGGGCAGGTCGGCTATACAACGGCCTTTGTATTTTCCAAACGGCATCTCGCGCGTCAGCAAAAGTTGTAGGTCTTCAGGGTTCATGGCGATGTGGATTGCTTTGCGGAATCTGCTACGTTGAGAACGGGGCCCATTGTGTGGAAGCGAGTCGGAGGCAACCAGTTGTACAAACAGAAGCAAAAAATTTGGACAATAGAAAAAGGCCTGTGACTTTCGTCACAGGCCTCGTCTATTTAGTGGTGCCCGGGAGAGAACTCGAATCTCCACACCTTGCGGCGTACGGACCTGAACCGTATGCGTCTACCAATTCCGCCACCCGGGCAACGCCTCAGATTGTAGCACCGCATATTGGCGATTCTTGCAGTGGAATGAATTTTTCGTGACGACTTAGTCAATCGGGCGAACGGTTCAGATGTCTGCAAGTGCATTGCCGTGTAAACCTTGTGACCATCAGGTTGCAATATGGCTGTGCTCAAATGGGCGGCGTTTCTAGAGCATACTCATTGCAATGCATGGCAGGAAAGAGAGCGTTTTATTAAAAATATGGGCCCAACCAGCGGCTTGCTGGACGAAGTAGAAGGCGTCGTCCAAGGACATCGCGACGGACACGGTTTCGTGTCGCGTGACGACGGTGCTCCCGACATCTATTTACCACCCAACGAAATGCGCGCCGTGTTGCACAAGGACCGCGTCAAAGTACGCATTGTCCGAAGCGACCGCAAAGGTCGGCCTGAAGGCCGGGTGGTGGAGATTGTTGAACGATCAACCCAACCCATCATCGGCCGACTGCTTCAGGAAAGTGGTGTCTGGCTGGTAGCTCCTGAAGACAAGCGCTATGGCCAGGACGTGCTGATTCCGAAAGGTGCAACCAGTGTGGCCAAGGCGGGGCAGGTGGTCGTGGTCGAGTTGGTGGAGCCACCCGCACTTTTTGGGCAGCCCGTGGGGCGCATCAAGGAGGTGCTGGGAGAAGTCGACGATCCAGGCATGGAAATTGAAATTGCTGTGCGCAAATACAGTGTGCCGCATGTGTTCTCAGAACCTTGCGTAGCGCTTGCCCGCACCCTGCCGGACGCGGTGCGACCGCAAGATCGTGCCAACCGCGTGGACCTGACCGACATTCCTCTGGTAACGATTGATGGTGAAGACGCGCGCGACTTTGACGATGCTGTGTATTGCGAACCCCACACCAAGGGTCGTGGACGCAACGCCACCAAAGGTTGGCGTCTGTTGGTCGCCATTGCAGATGTCAGCCATTACGTGCAGACCGGAAGCGCCATTGATGTAGACGCGTACGACCGTGCCACCAGCGTGTATTTTCCGCGCCGCGTGATCCCCATGCTGCCCGAAAAGCTGTCCAACGGCCTGTGTTCGCTGAACCCGGAAGTAGAGCGCCTGTGCATGGTGTGCGACATGCTTATCACCGAAGATGGTGATGTGGACGCCTACCAGTTCTACCCCGCAGTGATGTGGAGCCATGCGCGCTTTACCTATACCGAAGTCGCTGCCATTTTGAGCAACACCAAGGGTCCCGAGGCACTCAAGCGCAAGGACCGGGTAGACGATCTGCTGAACCTTCACGGTGTGTTTCAGGCGCTGCTGAAGTCTCGGCAAAAGCGTGGAGCGGTGGATTTTGAGACCACTGAAACGCAAATCGTTTGCGACGAAAACGGCCGCATCGAAAAGATCATTCCACGTACCCGAAATGTCGCGCATCGCGTGATTGAAGAGGCCATGTTGGCTGCCAATGTCTGCAGCGCAGACTTCATTGCGCAGAGCAAGCACCAGGGCCTGTTCCGGGTGCACGAGGGACCGACGCCTGAAAAGATGGAGACCTTGCGCAATTACCTCAAGGCCACAGGGCTGGGGATGACGATTGGCGACGATCCCAAACCGGGCGAGTTCCAGGCCATTGCTGCGGCCACCAAAGACAGGCCGGACGCGCAACAAATTCACTCCATGCTTCTGCGTTCCATGCAGCAGGCGATCTACACGCCCACGAATGCCGGGCACTTTGGCCTGGCCTTTGATGCTTACACGCACTTCACCAGCCCGATCCGGCGCTATCCGGACTTGCTGGTGCACCGTGTCATTAAGGCCGTGCTGGAGAAAACCAGGTACCAGTTGCCGACTTTGCCAACCCCCGGCGAGGCCCACGCCAAGTTGGCGCGGCGTCTGGAAAAGGGTCTGGCGTCAAAGGTCAAGGATCCAACCGAGAAGCCCCGCAAAGCCAGTGCCGAGGGACTGGCTTGGCAGGCAGCCGGTTTGCATTGCAGTGCCAACGAGCGCCGGGCAGATGAGGCTAGCCGCGATGTGGAGGCTTGGCTCAAGTGCAAATACATGCGGGAGCATTTGGGTGAGGAATATGGCGGCGTAGTCACCTCGGCAACCACCTTTGGCTTGTTTGTCACGCTGGACGCGATGTTTGTCGAGGGCCTGGTGCATATCACCGAGTTAGGCGGCGAATATTTTCGCTTTGACGAAGCTCGTCAAGAGCTTCGAGGCGAGCGCACTGGTACGCGCTACGCCATTGGCACGCGTGTGCGCATTCAGGTCAGCCGGGTGGATTTGGACGGACGCAAGATCGACTTCCGCCTGGTCAATGAAGCCGATGGGGTGAATAGCCGTGCGTCAGGTGACAAGGCAGGCGGCAGGGAAGCCAAAGTGCGTTTGCCCATGGCAGATCGGTTTGAAGCGGACGTAGTAGGTGCTGGAGGCGGGCGTGCGGCTTCCTTCAAGGCCGAACCGCGCAAGCGGGGGGCCGCAAAGTCGGGGCGGGCTGCGAAGTCGTCGCCAGCTAAATCTGCTGAGCGGACTTCGGCTATTTCAAAAAAGGCTGCGCGCAAGAAACGCTGAGGCCTTCTATTCCCATTGGCAGAGGGCGGATGCGTTCAGCACCGTTCCCTGCCAGTGATCAGCTGCCAGGCCGTGGCGGTAAACCGCATTGCACGCAGCATCCATAGCGGTCTGATTGGCTGCGATGTGCGCGCCAAGCAGGCCTGCCAGTACATCGCCGGTGCCAGCCGTGGCCAATTTGGCATTGCCTGTGGGGTTGATGCGCAAGGTGGCTTGCAGTGCAGCAATAACACTGCCCGACCCCTTGAGCACCGTTACACAATGGAACTTCGCCGCCAGAGATTTCGCCGCAGCCAGCCGGTCCGCTTGAATTTGTGCCGCGCTGCATTTCAGCAACCGTGAAGCTTCAAGCGGATGGGGTGTGATCACGGTACTGCCTGCACCGCGATTGGTCAAAAGCGTTTGCAAT
>CANFNO010000167.1 GCA_947447845.1 Burkholderiales bacterium
GTGCGATGCGCGCCACGCGACAGATGGTGCTGGAGCGCCTGCTGGTGCTGGACTGCGAGCAAGACTGTGGGCTGGCTCAGGTCACTGCCAGCATGACGACACTAGCCGAATGGTCGCTGGATCTGGCGTTCGAATCGAGCCAGCGCGCCCTGACCGAAACCCACGGCCAACCGATGGGCCCCAACGGCGAAGTGGCGCAAATGTGCATCGTTGGCATGGGCAAGCTGGGTGCACGCGAACTCAATGTCTCCAGCGACATTGACCTGATTTACGTTTACGACCATGACGGCGAAACCAGCGGCAGCGCATTGGGTCGGGGCCGCATTTCCAACCAGGAGTTTTTTGCCAAGCAGGTACGCGCCATTTACGCACTGGTGGGCGACAGCACCGATCACGGCTTTGTGTTCCGGGTGGACCTGGCGCTGCGGCCGAACGGCAACTCCGGCCCGGCAGCCGTTTCCATGGCTGCGCTAGAAGAGTATTTCCAGGTGCAGGGGCGCGAGTGGGAGCGTTTTGCCTGGCTCAAGAGCCGGGTGATTGCGCCCGGCACCAGCATCAAGGACGCCTGCGCCCAGAGCCTGCGCGGCGTCGTGCTGCCCTTTGTTTTCAGGCGCTATCTGGACTACAACGTGTTTGACGCGCTGCGCATTTTGCACCGCCAGATTCGCGAGCACGCCGCCAAACGCAGTGCCGGCCACCCCGAGCGCGGCAACGACGTCAAGCTCTCGCGTGGCGGTATCCGCGAAATTGAATTCACCGTGCAACTGCTGCAGGTGGTGCGTGGCGGCCAATTCCCCGAACTGCGCACCCGCCCCACGCTGAGCGCCCTGCAGCGCGTGGCCCAAGCCGGACTGATGTCAAAAACGGCTGCCGACGATCTGGCACGGGCCTATGTGTTTCTGCGCCAGGTCGAGCACCGCATCCAATATCTGGATGACCAGCAAACCCATGTGTTGCCCACCGTCGATGCCGATCTGCTGTGGATCGCCCAGACGATGGGCTGCGCAGACACCAGCAGCTTTCTGGCACAACTGGACGCCCACCGCGAATGCGTGGCCCATGAGTTTGACGCGCTCTTGGGCGGCGCTCAACCTGAGTGCAAGGGCTGCACTGGAAATGGCAAACCTGCCGCACCCGACGCCAGCGACTTTGAAGTCGTGCTCAACGCCACCGAGGGCAAGTTCCGCGAGCGCCTGGCCAGTTGGCAAACCCATCCGCGCGTGCTGGCCTTGCGGGAAGAATCGCGCAACCGCCTGGGCAAACTGATTCTGCGCACCGCGCAGTGGGTCAGCGAAGGCCGGGTCAGCGAGGACGCCGCAGTGCGCCTGTCCGACTGGATCGAGGCGCTGTTGCGCCGCGAAAGCTACCTCGCCCTGCTGCTGGAGCGCCCCAACGTACATGAGCGCCTGCTGCGCATGCTGGGCGCGGCCAAATGGCCGGCGCGCTACCTGCAACAACATCCCGGAGTGATTGATGAATTGGCCGGCAGCGCCATGCTGGACGAGCGCTTTGACGCCGCCGAGTTTGAAGGCGAAATGGAACGCCGTCGGGCCGCCCTGCAAAACAGCGGCGAAGACGACGACGAGGCGCTTTTGAATCTGCTGCGCCGTGCCCACCATGCAGAAGTCTTTCGCACCCTGGCGCGCGACGTGGAGGGCCGCATTACCGTCGAGCAGGTGGCCGATGACCTGAGCGCCCTGGCCGAGTGCATGCTGCGCACCACCACCCGCTGGTGCTGGGAGCGCCTGAAAAACCGCCACCGTCCCGATCACCACTTTGGCATCATTGCCTATGGCAAGCTGGGCGGCAAAGAGCTGGGCTACGGCAGCGACCTGGACATTGTGTTCGTCTATGACGACGAGGACGAACGCGCGTTTGAGGTCTACGGCGCCCTGATTCGCAAGCTGATCAACTGGCTCACGGTCAAGACCGGCGAAGGCGATCTGTACGAGATTGACACCGCTTTGCGCCCCAACGGCAACTCCGGCCTGCTGATCATCAGCTTTGATTCCTACGCCAATTACCAGCAACAGCGCGGCAGCAACACCGCCTGGACCTGGGAGCACCAGGCCATGACGCGCGCCCGCTGTGTGCTGGGAGATGCGTCGATGCAGCAGCGCTTTGACGCGGTGCGCGAGGCGGTTATCGGCACGGTGCGCGACGAGGCCGGTCTGCGCAAGGAAATCATGGAGATGCGCGCCAAGGTCAGCAGCGCACGCCCTGTGAAGGGCGGTCGCTTCGATGTCAAACACAGCCCGGGTGGCATGGTGGACATCGAGTTTGTGGTGCAGTTTCTGGTGTTGTCCCAAAGTGCGCAGCACCCGGAGTTGCGCGCCAATGTGGGCAACATCGCCCTGCTGCAGCGCGCCCAGGTGTGTGGTCTGTTGCCGGGCCACACCGGAGACAACGCAGCCCTGGCCTACCGCACGCTACGCCAGATCCAGCACCGCGCCCGTCTCAACGAAGAGCCGACGCAGGTGGATATGGATCAGGCGCAGTTTGAGCGCGAGGCGGGGTTGGCGCTGTGGGCGGCGGTGTTTGGTTGAGCAAAGCCCCCGGTTCGTTCACTTTCGGAGTCAACTCGTATGGGACTTCTGACCTTCAGCCTCAACATCACCCTGGACGGCTGCGTAGACCACCGGGAGGGAATCGCCGATGACGAGACTCACTCTTTCTTCACTCGCCTTATGGACGAGGGCGGGGCGATGCTTTGGGGCCGCGTCACCTACGAGATGATGGAGGGCTACTGGCCGGCGATCGCTCGCGGCGAACAGGAGGCGCCACCCGCGATGCGTGAGTGGGCGGTCAAGCTGGAGGCTATGCCGAAGTACGTGGTGTCCTCGACGCGAACGGAGTTCCCGTGGACCAACAGCCACCACATTACCGGCGATTTGCTTACGAGCGTGCAGAAACTCAAGGATGCGAACCCTTCCGGCGTACTCCTCGGTAGCGGCAAGCTCGCGACCGAACTGGACCGGCTGGACCTGATCGACGATTACAAGTTCCTCATCCACCCCAGGATAGCCGGTCACGGCCCGACCCTTTACCAGCGCGGGCTACCCAGTACGCGACGGCTCGAGCTGGTTGCGTCGACGCCGCTGTGCAACGGTGCAGTCGCCTTGCACTACCGGCGCCTGCGCTGATGACCCGGTCACCACAAAGCCCGGTTGCCAAAAGAAAATTGACGGTGCGCATCACCGCAACTTAGCGCCGACCTAGAAAAATTCACCCCTCTCGAATCCGTTTCACCAACTGCGTAGTCGAGTAGCCCGCCACAAACGGCAACGCCAACGCGTGACCGCCCCAGCCTTCCACGAGTCGGGTCTCGGCCAGCTTGGACATGTCGTAGTCGCCACCCTTGACCAGAATGTCGGGGCGGATCTCGCCAATCAATTCCAGCGGCGTGTCTTCGTCAAACCAGGTCACCAGACTCACCGCCTCTTGCGAGGCCATGACGATGGCGCGGTCAGCGTCTTTGTTCAGCGGCCGGTCATCGCCCTTGCCCAAGCGCTTGACCGACGCATCCGTATTGAGCGCCACGATCAGGCTGCCACCCAGTGCGCGTGCCTGCGCCAGATAGACCACATGACCGCGGTGCAGCACGTCGAATACCCCGTTGGTAAACACCCAGGGGCGGGGTAAAGCCTTCAAGGCTAAGCCCAAGTCGTTGCGCGGTTGGATCTTTTGCAGGAAAGCAGGAGGCATGTTCTCAGTGTGCATGGATGGGATGCTAGCAGGGCTTTTGACTGGGCTTCGCCCTGTTTTTCAGGGTTTTGTATAGCAACGTGGATGCATAATCTTCCAGCTACATGAACCTCATACCTATCGAGATCGATTCCATCCGCATTGGATACCCCCTGCCTTGTGACTTGGTCGACAAGGACGGTGTGTTGCTGGCCAAAAAATCATTTGTGGTCCGGTCCAAGGATGATCTTGTGACGTTCTACAAACGCAGTGACGGTCTTTTCATAGATGGTCTGGACGCCGAGGCCCTGCACAAGGCCTATATCGATCAGTTGCAGACCATGATGCGCAACGAAAAGTCGATTGGCGAAATCGCGGACTCCAAGTTGTTGGTGGACAAGGCGGTAAAGCGCACCGCGGTAGCAGATGACCGGGTTGATTGGCGCGACCTGCAGGTGCAGGCCAACTATGTTTTACGCGATCCACACAAAGAATCCTTCCTTGACCGGTTGGAGCATGTGCACCAAACGCTGTTCCGGGAGTCGCAACGTAACCCCAACGGGGTGCTGTTTGCCTTGATCCAGCTGTCGGCCACTGAGACCGAAATGTATAGCGCAACCCACTCCATGCTAGTCAGCGTGATGTGCGGTTTGGCCGCGCGCGAAGTGCTTAACTGGCCTGAACCCGTCGATATGTTGTTGCGCAAAGCTGCGCTGACCATGAATATTGCCATGACGGAGTTGCAGGATCGCCTGACCGGGCAAAAACGCCCTGCAGACGCATTTCAGCAGGCTCTGATCACCGAGCACCCGCAAAAGTCCGTGGACTTGCTACGGCAAATGGGCATCACGGATGCCACGTGGTTAGACGCCGTGGCTGCCCACCATGCCGAAGCACCGGGAAGCTTGCGCAGCAAAACACCGGCGCAGCGCCTTGCACGGCTGATTCAGCGCGCCGATATGTTTGCGGCACGGCTGTCTCCCAGGCTCACGCGCCCACCGGTGTCACCCGCCGTGGCGATGCAGGCTTGCTACTTCGATGAAAACAAACAGGTCGATGAAGCCGGGGCTGCACTCATCAAGGCGGTTGGCATTTATCAACCCGGCGCCTTCGTCAAACTGGCCTCCGAGGAAGTGGCGGTCGTGGTGCGGCGCGGCGTCAATACCAGCACGCCCCGCGTAGCCGTGGTGCTCAACCGCAGTGGCATGCCCACTGCCGAGCACGCCGTGCGTGACACCAGCCACAAGGATTACCGCGTGGTCGCCAGCGTGCCGCACCACGAAGTCAAGGTACACATCACGATGGACCGCTTGATGCCATTGACACAAGCCGCGCCCACCGACCGCATCTGGTAACTCAGGGCGGCAAGCTCCCGGTCAACCCGTTAGTCAAGCTTCGCGACCTTTCCGGTCGAGCGATTGCGCGTTCCTGCGCACCCAATCCTTCGGCCTAGGTGATCTATACCCTGCACTTTGCAGGGTTTTTGCACCGCCGAATTTGAAATAATACTGATCAGTCACAAAATGCCTTCAACGGTAACACCCCCCACCCAATATGAAAATTGCCATCATCGGCTCCGGAATCTCAGGCTTGGCCGTCGCCCACAAACTGCGGGGCCAGGCTGAGCTCACGCTATTTGAGTCTGGCGACTACTTTGGCGGCCACACCCACACCGTGGATGTCACCCTGCCCGGACCATCCGGGCCGATAACCCATGGCGTGGACACCGGTTTCCTGGTATTCAATGAACGCACCTACCCCAAGCTGATCGCGCTTTTTGCTGAGCTAGGTGTGGCCACGGCCAAGTCCGACATGTCGTTTTCGGTTCAGGTGCCAAACGGGCGTGGCAGCCAGCCCCTGGAGTGGAACGGCTCCACACTCAACACCGTGTTCGCCCAGCGCAGCAATCTGCTGAACCCGCGCTTTCTGAAGATGCTGCGTGAGGTGGTGCGCTTTAACGCCCTGGCCACGCGCATTGCCGAAAGTGGCGCTGATATTGAATTGATGCAACCGCTCTCGGCGTTTCTGGCCCAACACGGCTTCTCCAGCGTGTTCCGCGACTGGTATTTTCTGCCCATGCTGGGTTGCATCTGGAGTTGCCCGACCGACCAGATGCTGCAGTTTCCGGTGGCCACCATGATTCGCTTCTGCCACAACCATGGCCTGATTCAGGTCACCAACCGGCCGCAGTGGTGGACGGTGGAAGGTGGCGCGCGGAACTATGTGGAAAAGATCGTCTCCGGCGTGCCAGACAAGCGCCTGAACACGCCCGTGCAAAGCATCCGTCGCGACGCGCAAGGCGTCTGGATTGCGTCCCGCGGCCAGACCGAGCGGTTTGATCAAGTGGTGTTGGCCTGCCATTCGGACCAGGCGCTGTCGCTGCTGAGCGACGCCACTGCGCAAGAGCTTGCCACATTGGGAGCCATCCGTTACCAACCCAATACCGCCGTGCTGCACACCGATACCTCGGTGCTGCCGCGCGCACGCCGCGCCTGGGCCGCCTGGAATTACGAGCGGGCCGCCGACCAACAGCAGGAGCAGTCGCGTGTGTGCCTGCACTATTTGCTCAACCTGCTGCAGCCTCTGCCCTTCAAGCAAAGCGTGGTGGTGTCGCTCAATCCGCTGCAGGAGATTGCGCCAAGCCATGTGCTGGGCAGCTATTCCTATGACCACCCGGTTTTTAACCTGGTTGCCATCCATGCGCAAAAGCAGGTGCCAATGCTGCAAGGCCAGCACAGCACCTACTTCTGCGGTGCCTGGACCGGCTATGGTTTTCATGAGGACGGTCTGGCGTCGGGCCTCGATGTGGCCAACCGAATCAGCCGCACGCTGGCCCAAAC
>CANFNO010000168.1 GCA_947447845.1 Burkholderiales bacterium
GCGTCTTCTGCTCGGGCATTAGTCTGTGGTGCCATGTGATGTTGAGGGTGGGTTTTAGCAACCAAGTTTAGGCTCTTGTCGGGCGTCCATGTATGCATTAGCCGACTAATTCAATGCTTTGGCGCACTTTCTTCCATCCAGGGCTACGTCTTTGCGGCGTTAGCGCACAGCCAACTTAGCAACTCCCTTTGGCCTGGCCCTATGGGCGCCAAGTCGATTCCTCGCATCTGGCGGCGCAGGCGAACAACTGCACCGGAATGTCAAGAAATTTGAATTTTCTCAAGAGTCATTTATTTTAAGTTTTTGTACATTAATACGGGAAAACACCAGCGTATGTACTAAAAATAATCACTTATCATATCTTTCACGCATAAATAAGAATGTTAAACGCGTTACGGCTGTCACCCTGACGAGCCGGAAAGAGACAGGGTCGCAATTCGCGGCCGTCCTGCGGGACCCATTGGAGATTTGTTTGTTAAATCGTTTTGATGTCATCCAGAAAGTTAGGCGGGCTCTGGCATTTGTGTTGTGCTTCGGGGTGACAGGCGTCCCGGCTTGGGCGGGCGCCGCACGAAACTGGTCAGATGAAGTGCTCTACTTTGTTTTGATAGACCGTTTTGCCGATGGCGACAGTTCGAATAACTTCAAGGTGCAACGCAGCAATCCCGGGGGCTATCACGGCGGCGATCTCAAAGGCCTGACTCAGCACCTGGACGAATTGTCCGATCTGGGCATTACGGTGTTGTGGATCAACCCGGTTCAGAAGCAGATGGCAAATGGCCTGTCTGCACAGGCGCCTGCCAAGCTAGGAATTCCCGAATTTCAGCACTACGGTTTTCATGGCTATTGGATCGATGACTTCACCGCCATGGAGCCCCAATTCGGCAGCGTGGCGGACCTCAAAGATCTAGTGGATGAGGCCCACAAACGAGGAATAAAGGTACTGCTTGATGTGGTCTACAACCATTCTGGCTACCGCTCCACTTACGAGGGTCGAAAAACCACCGATGGCCAGGACTGGGTGCGCTTTGCTGAAGGCAATTGCGATGTCGATCCGGTTAAGTGCCGGGTCGGCGGCTTGCCAGACTTTCGCACTGAATTGCCCGAAGTGCGTGACTACCTGTTGAACGCCAATATCAAGCTCGCAAAGCAAGCAGGAGTGGACGGATTTCGTCTCGACACCTACAAGCATGTGGAGACTGACTTCTGGCTCGAACATCGCAAACGCACGCGTGCCGAACTGGGTAAGGGTTTCTACCTTTTGGCGGAGCACTGGGGGGGTACGGCCAGTTCACTCGATCCCTACTTCGCGCGTGATGAGATTGATGCCGGGTTTGACTTCAGCTTCAAGGGTAACTGCGAGTCGTTTGCCAATGGCAGGGGCCGTCCGATCGCATTTGGCAGCTATTTGGGCAAGCGCCACGTCATTCGTAATGGCTACCAGGTCGTTGACTATCTTTCCACCCATGATGAGCCCATGGCGCTTGCCAACCTGGGGCGTGACAAAGACAAATTCCGTTTGTGCGCTGCCTTGCAGATGACATCAATCGGCATCCCCATGATCTATTACGGTGAAGAAGTGGGTCGCGGAGGCAGCGAGTGGCCAACCAATCGCAATGACATGCCCTGGGGAGAGCGCGACATATTGCCCGGCAAGGGTGTTGCCCGCGATGAGTCACTGCGTCTCTATTACAAGGAACTGATCCGCATACGCCACCAGCATCCTGCCTTGACCCGTGGCGACTATTCACTGCTGTCCGGTCCGCAAGACAGTCTTCTGGCCTTTTCACGAATCGATGCCGAGTCCGGAGACGCGGTCGTCGTGGTTGTTAACCGGGATGCCGACATGGTGTCGGCCGACTATGTATTGCAAAACGGATTGAAAGATAGGGAGATTGTGGACGCCATGAATGGAACTTTGGTGAAAGTTGAAAACGGACGCATGCACTTGGATGTAGCTGCGAAGACGGCACGAATTTTGAGTGCTTTACCTGGAAAGGTGGCTCGCTGATGGCGTCAATACGCTTCTCCCATGTCGAGAAGAGCTACGGTGAAATATCCGTGGTCAAAGATCTCGACTTCAGTGTCAAGGATGGTGAGTTCATGGTGTTTGTGGGGCCTTCGGGCTGCGGCAAATCCACCACATTGCGCATGATTGCCGGACTTGAAACTATCTCGTCAGGTCAGCTTTGGATCGGTGACAAACTGGCCAACGATTTGCATCCCAAAGATCGCGACATCGCCATGGTGTTTCAAAGCTACGCGCTCTATCCACACATGAGCGTGTTTGAAAACATTGCCTTTGGTCTCAGGATTCGCAAAATGCCGGTAGCTGAAATTCAGCAGCGTGTGATGGTTGCGGCTACAACGCTGGGGCTTGAGAACCTGCTGGATCGCAAACCCAAAGCCCTCTCCGGTGGACAGCGTCAGCGCGTTGCACTGGGACGTGCGATTGTGCGCAATCCCTCGGTGTTCCTCTTTGATGAACCCTTGTCTAACCTGGACGCCGAATTGCGCGTACAGATGCGCTCCGAGATCAGCAAGTTGCAGCGCCGCTTTAACACCACGACGGTGTACGTCACCCACGATCAGGTCGAGGCCATGACGATGGGACACAGGATTGCTGTCATGCGCGCCTGTGAGGGCTCGCAAACCAGCAACCTGATGCAGTGCGGCACACCCATGGATCTCTACGAACAGCCGGAAAACGTATTCACTGCGCGGTTCATCGGCACGCCGCACATGAACATTCTTCCAGCGCGGGTTAGCGAAGACGGTAAGGAAATTCTGGTCTTTGACACCCGCATGCCGGTCAGCGCGGCATTTCGCTTGGGTGCAATGCGGATGCGCGGCAAGGATGTCGTGCTTGGAATCCGGCCGGAACACATTGGTGTCAACCATGAGTTGGACTGGGCGCAGTCATGCACGGTGCGTGGCGTGGTTGAGATGGTCGAGCCGCTAGGCCATGAGTCCATCGTTCACCTCAGGGTCAACGAACAAGTCATAACAGGCCGCTTGCCCAGCCACAGAGGCTTGCCGGTCGCTGGCGACAACTTCGCCATGCAAATGAAATGCGAAGCCATGCACCTCTTTGACTCAGTGAGCGAACAGAGTCTGCGCTGATATTCAATTACAAAAACGGAGATAGAGCTGTGAGCAAATTTATAACGACTATTCGCGCCGCTGGCCTGCTGCTACTCGCAGGTGTTGCAGCAAGCGTTTCGGCAGCCGATTTGGTGGTGTGGCACGCCTATCGTGGCGGTGAAAAAGCAGCATTCGAAAAAGTCGCCAAAATGTATGAGACAAAGATGGCGGCGCAGGGTGTCAAAGTGTCCACGCTTGCCATTCCCTATGACGCCTACGCTGACAAGATCAGCGCATCGGTGCCGCGCGGAAAGGGACCTGACGTTTTCATTTACGCCCAGGACCGCCTGGGCGGGTGGATCGAATCCGGCAAAACCGTCGAACCGATTGACTTCTTCATTGACAAGCCCACTCGCGATCAGTTTTTGCCCGGCATGCTCGATGCCATGACCTACAAAGGTTCAGTCTACGGTCTGCCGCTGAACTACAAAAGCATCACCCTGATTTACAACAAGGCACTGGTCAAAACGCCTCCCAAAACCTCGACTGAGATGATCAAGCTGGCCCAGTCGCTAACCAAGGCGGATTCAGGGCGCTATGGTCTCGCTTACTGGTACACCAATTTCTATTTCCACTCTGCGTTGATGAATGCATTTGGTGGCCACGTATTTGATAAGGATGGCAAGCTGGATCTGAACACGCCTGCCAACATCGCGTCGATCAAACAGATGATGAAGTGGTACAAGACGGACGGCGTGATGCCCACTGAACCGTCCGAAGCGCTGGTGTCTTCCATGTTCAACGAAGGCAAAGTAGCGATGATTCTCAATGGTCCATGGGCACTCGGTGAAATTTCCCCATCGATAAATTACGGCTTGGCCGTGCTGCCGGTGATTGATGAGGCCGGCAAAAAACCCATGCGTCCCTGGTTGACCATTGAGGGTGCTTATGTATCGGCAAGTTCCAAGCAGAAAGAGTTGGCCTACGACTTTGCAAAGTTCCTCTCGACGGAAGAAGCCGGACTGGTGCTGGCGCTCGAAGGTCGGCAATTGCATACCAACGCTGCCATCTACAAAGACAAACGTGTATCGGGCGATGTGGTGCTTAAGGCCTTTCACGACCAGCTAATCAGTGCAGAGGCGATGCCGAATCAGGCAGAAATGACGATGGTCTGGTCGCCTGCAACCACCGCGATGAACAAGATCGTCAAGGGTGCTTCTACACCTGAGGCTGCGCTCAAAGAGGCGACTGAGGCCATCCAGGAAAGTATTAACGCGCTGCGTAAGGGCCATTGAGCTCCTGACACCCCGTTATGCCCCGCACTCTGAACATCCCTTCCCCATGAGTATTCTTGCCCGATTGAAGCAGTCCCCAGTCCTCGGCCTCGCCGCCGGGTTGGTGATTACGCTGGCTCTTAATACCTGGATTTTCAAGGGCGAGCAAAAAGACCAACGATTGCAATATCACCAACGATTGGCGATACAGCAGGCCAATTCCTTGGCGACATTGTTGGCGGAAAGCACGCCCGCTGAAATTCAGCCGCGCCTGCTTGCGGTCAAAGCGGCGACTCCGGAACTGGAGTCGGTTATGGTGATTGGAGGTTCGCAGCTGCTAGCGTCGACCAGGACCGAGGACCAGGCGCCGCGTCAACTACAGCGCGAAGAAAAAGCGCTGTTCGATCTGAGCAACTTGATCCGTACGGCCCGCGAAACCAATCTGAGTGAAGGGGTAGTTCGCAAAAAGATTATCCAGGTGGAAGAGAGAACACCTGGGCATATCACGGTCACCGTACCCTACGTTGACCATGGAAAGTTCGCAGGAATACTGCAGATTCGTTTCAATGCCAGCGCGGTCGATCCGGCAAGTGCACCACTGGACTCATTCGAGTTGCCGTTGATGCTGTTGGTGATTGCGCTCATCCTGGGGCCGTTCTTCGGACTACACGCAGATCGTCGCATTGAGTTCTCAAAAGTTTTTACCCTTGGCATCCTGCTGGCGCTCTCCTTGTTCTACCAACATGAACGACTGGACAAACTAAGCCAGGGTGCCGAGCGTGTGAATGAATCTGTCGCGAAGAGCTACCGCAACGTGGTGGATAGTCTGAATAAGGTTGGCCTTCCGACACAGACGCATGAACTCGGTGGCGTCTCGCCTTGGGACACGGATCTGTACCAGCGCCCTCTAGGAATGATTGCATCAGATGGCAACGTCATTGCCTTGGCCCAGGTTGGCAACTTCGAGACACACACGCGGTTCCTGCAGCGTACGCTGTGGGTAACAAATTTGATGGGCGTCATCGTCCTGCTGTATTTCATGTACGGCTATGGTGCTCGAACCCTGAAAGCGCTGAAGGAAAATTCAGATGCCTATGCCTACGTTGCGCCAGCGATGGTTGGCATGCTGGTGCTGGTGTTCTTCCCATTTGCGTACGGAATCTCACTGGCGTTTACGGACACCACGCTGTTTAACGAATTTCTCCCCTTTTCCGAACGCTGGATAGGTTGGGAGAACTTTCAATCCATTCTGGGCGACTTCAATGTGTTTGAAAGGACGCCCGATGGTCTGGTATGGCACTACCAGAACTTTTATTGGACGCTCCTGATGACCATCATCTGGACGGTAACCAATGTCGTCATCGGCGTCACGATGGGGTTCATATTGGCCATGGCGCTCAATACAGACAACCTGCGTGGCAAGACCATCTACCGGGTGCTGCTCATATTGCCGTGGGCCATTCCAAACTACATCACCGCGCTGGTGTGGCGAGGCATGTTTCACCCGCAATTTGGTGTCATCAACCAGTTCTTGCAGATGGTGGGCATGCAGCCTGTGGCGTGGTTTGACGGTGTTGTCAGCTCTTTTGTCACCGGGCTGGCTACAAACGCATGGCTGAGTTTCCCCTTCATGATGGTTGTCATTCTGGGCGCCTTGCAATCCATTCCGAAAGATATGTACGAAGCCGCTGAAGTAGAGGGCGCCAACCGCTGGCAGCGGCTGCGGCACATCACTCTGCCACTGTTGAAGCCAACCCTGATTCCCTCCATTGTTCTATCCGTGGTGTGGACTTTCAATATGTTCAACATCATCTTCCTGGTATCTGGCGGTGAGCCCGGTGGTGCGAATGAAATTCTGATAACGAAGGCCTACAAGATTGCATTCGAGAACTATCAATATGCCTACGCGGCAGCCTATTCAACGGTCATCTTCATGATTCTGCTGGTGTATGGATTCCTCCAGACCAAAATCACCAAAGCTACGGAGTCCTACTGACATGGCTGACACAAAGCGCACAAACCACCTGATGCTGCATATCTCGCTCATCAGTTTTACAGTGGTTGCGATCTACCCGGTGCTGTGGGTGTTGGCACTGGCATTTTCCGGTCAACAAAGTGTGGGCATTATTGATATGCCCAAAGACCC
>CANFNO010000169.1 GCA_947447845.1 Burkholderiales bacterium
AACAGTTCACTGGCCTTCAACCCGCAGGGCGAGTGCGTGGCGCGCTACGACAAAATTCATTTGTTCCGGTTTGACAATGGCCGTGAGAGTTACGACGAGTCGCGCGTGCTGGACCGCGGCCACGAGCCCACGCGATTTGCCCTGCCTTCGAAAGACGGCCACACCTGGCAGGTCGGCATGAGCGTGTGCTACGACCTGCGTTTTGCCGAGCTTTACCGCGGCTACGCTTCGGAAGGTCTGGATCTGTTGCTGGTGCCGGCCGCCTTCACCCACACCACCGGCAAGGCGCATTGGGAAGTGCTGCTGCGCGCCCGCGCCATCGAAAACCTGGCCTTTGTGGCGGCCGCTGCACAGGGTGGGGTGCACCCCAATGGGCGCCAGACCTGGGGCCAATCCATCCTCATCAACCCTTGGGGCCAAGTGCTGGGCGAGTTAGCGCAGGGACCGGGCGTGGTCATTTCCGAACTGGACGCGGTGGCCATGCAGCACTGGCGCAGCCAGTTGCCAGCACTGCAACATCGCGTGCTATGAGTTTTTCCATTCCCTTGATGTCACAGGAAACCAACGCGGCCCCCGGCGCAAAAAGCCGCAATCCGGTCATGGCAATTACTGCCGCGTGGTGGTGTGCCGTCCTAAGCGCAGCCTTGCTTGCTGGTTGCGGTAGCGTGCGCCTGGATTACCCTGCAGGTAACGCGCCCGGCCCGGACCGTGCGCCCGCTGCGACTGCGCCACCTGCTGCGCAACCGGGCACGGGCGCCACCACGGCCCAGTCTAAAAGCCGCTGGACCACGGTGGCCTGGAACGAGTTGCCAGGCTTTGAAGAAGACAACTTGTTTGAAGCCTGGAACGCCTGGATCAAGAGTTGTGAGCGTCCTGCGCCTTTGTTCGCCAAGTATTGCGGTGATGTACGCCGCCTGAGCATTGCCACCGCGGCCGAACAGCGCGATTGGTTGCGTCAGAACTTTCAACCGCAGCGGGTGGAAAGCCTGCAGGGCGATTCCAGTGGTTTGCTCACCGGTTACTTCGAGCCGCAACTGGATGCCAGTCGCGTGCCCACGGCTGCGTTCAGAATTCCCATCTACCAACCGCCGCTAAACCTGGCGCAGCGCAAGCCATGGTTTAACAGGCGCGAAATCGATACGCTCCCCGAGGCACAGGCTGCTCTGCAGGGCCGTGCCATCGCCTATGTGGCTGACCCGGTGGATGCGCTGGTGTTGCAGATTCAGGGCTCCGGGCGTCTGCGCATCGCGCAGGCTGATGGCAGTGCGCAACTGGTGCGCGTGGCCTTTGCCGGGACGAACGACCAACCTTACCGCAGCGTGGGCCGGTGGTTGCTGGATCAAGGTCTGATCAAGGATGCTTCCTGGCCGGGCATCAAGGCCTGGCTGGCGCAAAACCCGCAGCGCCAACAGGAGCTTCTGTGGAGCAACCCGCGTGTGGTCTTCTTTAAGGAAGAGCCGTTGTCGGAACTCGACTCCAGCTTTGGACCGAAAGGCGCGCAAGGCGTGGCGCTCACGCCCGGGCGTTCCATCGCGGTGGACGCAAGCTCCAACATTCCCTACGGCGCACCGGTCTGGCTGGTTTCCAGCGGCCCGCAGACAAAACTGCAACGCCTGGTGCTGGCGCAGGACACGGGCAGCGCGATAACGGGTGCGGTGCGCGCTGATTACTTTGCCGGTTGGGGTGCACAGGCACAAGAACTTGCAGGACGCTTGCGCCAACCGCTACAGATGTGGGTTATTTGGCCTAAATAGCCCGGATCACGGTACCATGCAAGACACGAAGGTTTCGCCAGTGAAACATCCACCAAAATACTAACGGAGCACACCATGAGCAGCAATTCAGCAATGCGCGAAATCGACGAGCGCACCAACCTGACCGGCAACAGCATGTTCGAGTTGCTCCTGTTCCGTTTGGGTGAAGCCCGTGGCACCTCCAAGCGCGAACTGTTCGGCATCAACGTCTTCAAGGTGCGCGAGATCATGGTCATGCCCGAGATCACCGCCATGGTGAATGCGCCGGACACCGTGATGGGTGTGGCCAATATCCGTGGCCAGATGATTCCCGTCATCAATCTTCCCCTGATAACCGGTTGCAATCCCACCAAGGGTCTGGGCATTTTGCTGGTCACCGAATTCGCCCGCACCACCCAGGCATTTGCGGTGGAAGAAGTCAACGAAATCGTGCGTCTGGAGTGGAAGCAGGTGCTCTCCGCTGAGGGCACCGGCGGCGGTCTGGTCACCAGCATTGCGCGGCTGGACGGCAACGCCGAAAACACACGCCTGGCCCAGGTGCTGGACGTGGAGCAAATTCTGCGGGACGTATTCCCCGAGCAGCACCAGGACATGCAGGAAGGCGCTGTGCTGCCTGCGATGACGCTTGCGCCGGGCTCGGTGGTGCTGGCCGCTGACGACTCCGCCGTGGCGCGCATGATGATCGAGCAGGGCCTCAAGGCCATGAGCATCCCCTACATCATGACCAAGAGCGGCAAGGAAGCCTGGGACAAACTGGCCTCGCTGCAGGCCGAGGCGGTGGCGCAGGGCAAGAGCATCAAAGACAAGGTTGCCCTGGTGCTGACCGACCTGGAAATGCCCGAGATGGATGGCTTCACGCTGACCCGCAATATCAAGCAGGACGCGCGCTATGTCGGCATTCCGGTGATCATCCATTCCTCGCTCACTGGCAGCACCAACGAGGGCCACGTCAAGAGCGTGGGGGCTGACGCCTACGTGGCCAAATTCGTGGCCGAAGAGTTGGGCGCCACCATTCGCCGGGTGCTGGAGCACCGTTGACACGTCGTAGCGCCGCTTAGGCTTTTGGTGGGTTGACGTTTTAGTTCTATCTCTGTGGATCCGCTCTTTAACGCCGAATGCAAAAGCTTTCCGCTGAACTCGGCGCCTTTGACTTCCCGGGACATCGCTGCGCGGAAATGGAACTTGTTGGCCGATGACCTGGCCTATCCGCTGGCGGTGCTGAATCGTCCGGCACTAAACCACAACTTAGCCTGGATGCAGGCCTATGCGCAGCGCAAACGTGTGCACCTGGCGCCGCACGGCAAGACCACCATGTCCCCCGAGTTGTTTCGCATGCAACTCGATGCAGGTGCCTGGGGTCTGACCTTTGCCACCATTTTTCAGCTCGGTGTGGGAGTGGAGTCCGGGGTGCGCAAAGCCATCATTGCCAACCAAGTGTTGGCTGCCGCCGATCTGGCGGGTCTGCGTGGCCTGCTACAGGCGCATCGTGATTTGCAGGTCTGGTTTCTTGTGGATTCGCTGGCGCAACTCAGCCTGATTGAGCAGTGGACAAGCACCCAACCCGACTTCAAACCGTTTGACGTGCTGCTGGAAATTGGCGTTGCGGGAAAACGCACAGGTTGCCGCACGCAGGAAGAAGCGTTGACCCTGGCGCGCGCCATCGCCGCGTCTTCTGCGGTGCGCTTGTGCGGTGTGGAATGCTATGAAGGCAATGCTGCGCTATGTGACAACGACCATGACGTGGCAGCCGTATCCGAACTGGTGCGCCGGGTGCTGGAAATCACCCATGCCTGCGACGCGGAGCAGCTCTTTGCCGACGACACGATTCTGCTCACTGCCGGTGGCTCGGCGGTGTTTGACCTGGTGTTGCCGCTGTTGACTGGTTCCGGGCTGTCCAAACTGGTGGAGGGCGTGCTGCGTTCCGGCTGCTATGTCACCCACGACCATGGCCATTACCAACGCTATTTGAATCTGGTGCAGCAGCGTGAAGGTTTACAAGAATCGCTGTTACCCGCGCTAGAGGTTTGGACGATGGTGCAGTCAGTGCCGGAGCCCGGGCTGGCCTTCCTCACCTGTGGCCGTCGCGATATTTCCTATGACATCGAGTTGCCGATGCCACAGCGTCTGGCGCGTGCAGGCGTGCGCCGAATGGAGCAAGTCGTCGCCACGCCACCAGACTGGCGCATCACCGCCTTGAATGACCAACACGCCTATTTGGTGTTTGACCCGACCGGTCTGGTTCCTTGTGTTGGTGACCGCGTTGTTCTGGGCTTATCCCACCCCTGTACGACCTTCGATAAATGGCGCTGGATGGTGATCGCTGAGGACGATGGTTTGGTCACCGGCGCGATTCACACCTGCTTTTAAGCTTGCTTGCTTCCCTGTTCGGATGGTTGGTGATGGTCAGGTTTCAGACTTGCCTGGCTGGTTGGCAATGGTCAGGCCGCAGACTTGCCTGGTGGGTTGGCCCAGAGCTGTTGGGTGTCA
This sequence comes from Burkholderiales bacterium, assembly GCA_947447845.1. The sequence continues at coordinate 4,242 of CANFNO010000169.1, forward strand.
GGGCGTCCTCATACTGCGGGTACGCACAAATCGGTCGCCCTGACACCCAACACCTCTGTGCGCTGCGGATTGGCGCGGAGCTGATTCAGGAAACAATTGGGCAAAAAGAGGCGTCACTTTGCGCAGGGAGTGGGTATGCCCGGGGCCGATTTGTGCGTACCCGCAGTATGAGGACCCGGGCATACCCACTCTCTGCGCGACACACACAGCCCAAGCAAAGCACACCGCTTACGGCGCGCCACACACAAGACAAGTGAGATGCCCCACTCTCCAAGGGTAAGACCTGCCCACTTAGCACCAGCGTCTGCACTACACTTCTGCCCACGCCGCACCCGCCCTACCCGGATCGGGCTGCACTGAAAGTTGCCCATAAGGCGACGAACATCAATTGGAGCCCACACCCATGAATGCCCCGCTGGATACCCGCCTCTTGTCCGAGCTGCCAGAACACCTGCGCAAAGCCCTCGACAGCGTCACCCTTGACGACAAATACACCCAAGACCACGGCCCTGCCTTTATGAGCGGTGTGCAAGCGCTGGTGCGTCTGCCCATGCTGCAACGTGTGCGTGATGCGCAGCTTGGCAAGAACACCGCCGGTTTTATTAGTGGCTACCGTGGCTCACCTTTGGGCGGCTATGACCAGGCCTTGGTCAAGGCCGAAAAGCACCTCAAAGCCCAGCACATCGTGTTTCAGCCCGGCGTCAACGAAGAGTTGGCTGCCACCGCGCTGTGGGGCACGCAACAGCTCGGTTTCGCGCCACCCGGTAGCAACAAATACGACGGTGTGTTTGGCATCTGGTATGGCAAGGGCCCGGGCGTGGACCGCTGCTCGGATGTGTTCAAGCACGCCAATATGGCCGGCACGACACCCTGGGGCGGCGTGATTGCCGTGGCCGGAGACGACCACATCTCCAAGAGCAGTACCGCTGCACACCAGAGCGATCACATCTTCAAGGCTTGCGGCACTCCGGTGTTTTTTCCGTCCAATGTGCAGGAAATTTTGGACCTGGGCCTACACGCCTTTGCCATGAGCCGGTTCTCCGGCGTCTGGGCGGGGATGAAGACCATTCAGGAAATTGTCGAATCGAGTGCGACGGTATTGGTTGACCCGGATCGGGTGCAGATCAAGGCGCCGACGGACTTTGTCATTCCTCCGGGTGGCCTGCACATCCGCTGGCCTGACCACGCGCTGGAGCAGGAGGCGCGGCTGTTTGATTACAAGTGGTATGCCGCACTGGCTTACATACGCGCCAACCGGCTCAATTACAACGTGATCGAAGGGCAGAACGACCGCTTCGGCATCATCGCCAGCGGCAAAGCTTTTAACGACACGCGCCAGGCTTTGCTCGATCTGGGGCTGGATGACGCGACCTGCAAACGCATCGGCATCCGCCTGCACAAGGTCGGCGTGGTCTGGCCATTGGAGGCCCAGCTGACGCGCGAATTTGCCATCGGGCTGCAAGAAATTCTGGTGGTGGAAGAGAAGCGCCAGGTTATCGAATACCAGCTCAAAGAAGTGATCTACAACTGGCGCGCCGATGTGCGCCCCACGGTGCTGGGCAAGTTTGAAGCGGTGGACACCGAGGATCGCTACGGTGCGGGTGGAGAATGGTCGGTGCCCAATCCGAGCGCCCACACGCTGTTGCGCGCCAATGCCGACTTGAACCCGGCCATCATCGCGCGTGCCATCGCCCGGCGCATCAAAAAGCTGGGGTTGGATGCCGACACCACGGCGCGTATCGACGCGCAACTGGCGATTTTGCAGGCCAAAGAGCAGGCCATGCACGCCATCGAACTGAGCAGCGGCAAGGGGCCGGAGCGCCAACCCTGGTTTTGTTCCGGCTGCCCGCACAACACTTCGACCAAGGTGCCCGAGGGCTCGCGCGCCATGGCCGGTATTGGCTGCCATTTCATGACGGTCTGGATGGACCGCGCTACCGTGGGCTTCACGCAAATGGGCGGCGAGGGCGTGCCCTGGGTGGGGCAGCAACCCTTCAGCAACGACCAGCACATGTTCGCCAACCTGGGCGATGGCACGTACTTTCACAGCGGACTGCTGGCGGTGCGCCAGAGCATTGCCGCCGGGGTCAACATCACTTACAAAATTCTCTATAACGACGCGGTGGCCATGACCGGTGGCCAGCAAGTGGGCGAGCGCCCCGAAGGCCATAGCGTGGTGCAGATCGCGCAAAGCATGCGCGCCGAGGGTGCGCAAAAGATCACCATCGTCACCGATGAGCCGGAAAAATATGA
>CANFNO010000170.1 GCA_947447845.1 Burkholderiales bacterium
TATCCGGACATGCCTGCTCCAGAGCGCCTGCAGCGTCTGCTCAATGAATTTGACGCCGTGGTCTGGCTTCAAGACGACGAAGACGAGGAAGAACCGACTTGCATGCCCGGATGTAAGCTTCTGGCGCAACGCTGGCATGTGAAGAGCCGCCACAAAGCTGGCGAGATCACGCTGGACAACATTTGGGACCCGCAAGAGTGGCTATTCAGCCGTGAGTGGTTGCTGGTGAAGAGCGCCAGCTAAATTTGAGCTTCTAGAGTCTTGGCACCGCGCAAGCGGCGATAGACAACTCGCAGCAGCACCCCGTTCAAAAACAGCCACAGCCAGGGGTCAATCAGCGCATCCCAGACATTGCCTGTGGGCAAACGTGTGACAGCAAAGAGCAGCAGCGCGGTTGGCGCGACCCAGACCTCAGGTGCGCTCCGAGAAATGGTGTAGCCACGCAGCACGCCGGGCAACAGGCTCACCGCCAGCAGACACAGCAAGGCCATGGGGCTAAAACCCCAGGCGTAGATTTGCAACGGCAACACGGCAAAGGTATCGAGTAACAACAGGTAGCCCGGTAGAACTGCGACAAGTGGAGCCCAAAAACTTAAGCTGTCCGCGCGTTGCCACGGTTCCAGCTTTCTCGGTTGAGCCAAAACTTCCTCATACACCGAGCCCACGAGAAGCACGGCCGAGAAACTCAGCGTTTGGAAAGCAAGGCCGAGCCAATACAAGGGAAACGCTGAGCCGACATTGATGGCAACGATGCCAAAGAACAACGCAAAATATTTTCGTGCGCGCCAAGGCAATTTCCACCCCACCAAAGCTCCGAGCAAACTAAGCGGAAAAAACCAACTCATCGGCAGGTAGTACTGCATCCACCCAGCCCCCGGCAAAGCCGGCGCGTCGGTCGCCAACAGCGCCGCCAACCACGACGCATCCGCGCTCATGGCTTTGCTCCTGCGGGTACGGCAAAGCGCTGCCAGGCAATGCTGCGCCGATGGTCGGTGTAGCTGACCCACAGCGACTGGTCGGCCCAGGCGACTGCCGGGTAAGAAAATTCATCTGCTTGCACGCCATGCGCCAGCGCTTGCACGCCGGTCCAATGCAAGCCGTCTGGCGACACGCTCAGGTCCAGCAATTCGCGCGAGTGTGGCGAAGTGTTGTGGGCCAGTAGCGACTGTCCGGGCGCCAGGGCAAGGCCGGCCACGGCGGCGTCCGGGTTCGTCTGAGTCAGATCGGGCAGGTCATTCCAATGCCGCCCGCCGTCCAGGGTTTGCACCGCGGTGATGTGGCCGTCCGGTCGGGTATCACGCATCAGCGCGACCCAATGTTCCGGGGTTTGCGCCAAGACCGTGGGCTGCAACATGTGCTTGCGTTGTGACAGGCGGACCATTCCTAAAAATTCGCCGTCTTTGTCAAAGCGCAACACCACCGAATGTTTAGAACCGATTTCAAAATGCGCCGGCAAGACCATGCCACCGTCTGCCAGCGGCAAGGGCGCATTGCGCACCAGAAAACTGGTGTTCCAAAACCACGATAGGGGCAACACGCGCACCGGCTCAAAAGCCAGTTTCGAAAGCCCGTTGCTATCGCCACTTTGCACCAGATGCAGAATCCGCGACGCAGCCCAGCCGCCCCAACCGGTGGCCACTACAAACAGGTGTACCCGGTTGGACGCATCCAGCCAGGCCACCGGGTTGCCCAAACGTCGAATACCAAAATGCAATTGATCCGCCATGTCATGGCGATTGACCACATAGCGCGCAGGTAGCCACTGCTGCGTTGCACGATCGAACTGGGAGGCGGCAATCTGCACATTGGGTGCGCTTTCGCGGTCACCTGCAAACCAGAACGCCGTGACGGCTGCAGGATGGTCGGCTGGCATGGCGAGCAGGTTGCTGGCGTGGGCCGCTGCCGCGCCTTCGGGCATGGGGATTGCGCCGCTTGTAACCGGCCTCAATCGAGCAAGATCCAACCCCGCGGCTCCGGCCGGAAAAACAGCTTGCGCCGGGGCAGGCGTGGCAGGTCGCTGCCACAAATCCAGCACCAGCACCAATAACAAGATCAGCAGCGCGACCGCCGCGCGCACTGCGGGCGACTGCAACCCTGTGCGAAAAATCATGCGCCCTTGTTCGGATGGTCTGGCGCATGGGCCGTGACCATCGCCGCCATGGCCGCTGCGTTGGCGCCCGGCAGGCCCGCCAAAGCGTCCACCACCCCGGCTCGGTTCACTGCGGGTTGGTTCTGGCTGACCTTCCACTTACCCGACCACAGCGTGACCTCGATGGAGATACCGACCACCGCCCTGATCATGGAATCCGTGTAGTCGCGCGGTGCATCGTCTACTGCCCACGGCTTTGCGGACGGTCTCTCCTGCTGATTGGTAATCTGCGAGGCCTGCTGCCGCACCCAGGTTGGGTCATCGTGAATTTGCAGCACGCCGCGCGCCTGCACCACCACATAGTTCCAAGTGGGCACCACCTTGCCATGCTCCTGCTTGGTCGGGTACCAGGAGGGACTGATGTAGTGCTGCGGCCCCTGAAAAATGGCCAACACCGGCGTCCCGAGCCGCGTCTCCCGCCAGAGCGGATTGGCTCGTGCCACGTGCCCGACCAGGGTGCCAAGCGGCCCCTCTCCCTGGCGCAAAATCATGGGAATCTGGTCGGCCACCAGGCCTTCGTCACTCAGCGTAACCAGGGTGCACAGGGGTTGAGAGGCGACCAACGCTTGCATCACCTCCATGCGGGTTTCTTCAAAGTGTTTGGGTTGGTACATGGTTAGTGGTGCTCCAGGCTTAGTTCCGCGCGTGGTTGCCAATCGGCTTGTGACGGAAAAATTTCCGCCTCGCCCATAAACAACCGGTCCGATGGTACTTGTCGGGCCGTCAAATACTCGCGCACTGCCAAACTGCGATTGAGCGCGAGTGAGCGCACTGTGTCTTCATCCACGCTAATGCTCTGCAGCAGCAGCGCCTCCATTTCGGCAGTGTTCATCTCTTTGGACATGCCCACCACATTGCGCGGCTTCTTGACGTTGGAGCGGCGATAAACCTCCTTGAGCAAGGCTGGAGCTTCCTCTGCTGACACGGCAGATACAGCGGTCACATCCTTGGCGGCACTGGCTGCGGCCCGGCGTTTTTCAGCCAGGAGTTGGCTTGCCAACTGGTCACGCCTGATGGCCTCTGCCTCCCGCTCAAGACTGGCCGTGCCCACAACGGTCAAACGCAGGCCCGGTTTATCGACCAGGGCTTTGCTTACCTGGTCCAGGCTGGGCAATGCCGACTCGCTAATGTGCGCTGTGCCGGCATCAAAGGCGATGTTGCTGAGTTCATCGGCCGCATCGCCGCCACTGAGCAGTCCGCTAATCAGATTGAAGGGCGAGGTCAAGGCTTTTGCGATGATGTTGCCGACGATCTTCCAGACTATCGGCCAGACCCGGAACTCGGGGTCGTTGATTGAGCCACTCAGAGGAAGGTCCAGATCAATCACGCCATTGCGATCTGCCAGCAGTGCCACTGCCAGCTTCACCGGCAAGTGGTTGGCGCCGGGCACTTCGTCACCAAACACGAGTTGATTCAGCACGATTTTGTTACTGGCCTGCAGCTGGCCATTAGGTGCCACGGAGTAGGTCACATCGACACTGAGTTTGCCGCGCTCGATGCCGTATCCGGCGTATTTAATGGCGTAAGAGGACAGCGGCGACAACTCCAGATCGCGCACCCGGCCATTGACATTGAGCTCCAGCGGCTTGACCAGCGGGTTCAGCTTGCCGGTAATTTCCAGACTGGCGGACCCCTCGGCACGGCCCCGCAATTCCAGATCCGCCAGCGCCGCACCAGCCTGAGAGCTGACATGGCTCATGCTGCCACTGAGCTCGCTTAGATCAGCGGAGTAATTGGGTTTGATGAAACGGTCTGAGAAAGCCACTCGCCCGTTGATGAGCCGGATCGGGCCAATATCAAAGACCGGATCGTTGGCGGATGCGCTGTTCGCGGGTGGAGGCGCAGTAGTGGGAGCGGACGCGCTGGCTTGTGCTGCAGCAACCTGTGCTGTTGCTGGTGGACCCTTGCTGTCGGTGGCGACCAGATCCTGCAACACCAGATGCCCCTCGGGGTTGATGATCAGGCGCGCAAAGAAATCGGCCAGAGAAATCTCGCGCACCTTCAGGCGCAAGGGCGTGCCGGGTGACATGCTGAATTCGATACCCGGAACGGACAACGCCTTCCAGTTCAGCAACTCCTCGGAGACTGCACCCGTATTCAAGCTATTGAGTTTGAGTTCCTCCACTGCGGCATCGCCGCGAACCTGCACATCGGCACCTGCGGGAAGGCTGGCGTAGCGCACCTGCCCTTTGAAACTGGTATCAGCGCGCAACAGGTCCAGCCGCAGCCCGCTCATTCCATAGGGGGCCACGGCCTGCGCCGGAAACTGTACGGCGGTCAGTGCGCCTTGGGCCACCAGCGGATCCCACATCAAGGTGCCATCAAAGGCCAGCGAGCCAGGATCGGTGCGCACGCTACGCACTTTGGCGGAAAGCGTTAACGGCACCGGCTTCTTGCCGTCCAGCGACAGGTTTTTAACATGCGTTTGCAGGGCGCTGAGTTCCAGAAACACGGTCTTGTCCGGCAGACGGTCTACGTAGGTCAATGTGCCATCCGACAGGCTGGTGTCGGCCAGGGTCATGCTCCAGGGAGCCGCTTTGGCAGTGACCGCAGGTTTCTCTTTGGTCGTTGCTTGGGAACCGGCAGACGCAGCGCGTGGCAGCCAGCGTTCAAACATCCATTTGCCGTCGTCGCCACGAGCCACGCGCAGACTAGGCTTCTTCAGCGCCAAACTGCCCAAGGTCACGGCATGCTTTTGCAAGTCCACTGCCAGGTCGTTGGCTTCCAGCAGTTTGAAAGCGGGTAGTTCTTTTTGCGTGATTTCGGTCTTGCCCGTAGGCGGTGTCAATGCAAAGTCGCGCAAGGCCAGGCGTTTGGCCTGCAACTGCAAATCGCTGCCCTTCCAGCTTGCTGCCAATTCGCCTTCGAGCAAGCCATTGGCCTGGGGCACCAGAAACTTGGATAGATAAGGTGCCGCCAATGACAAGCCCAAGTCCGACAACTTGGCCGTGACAGTGCCCGCCTGATCCGTGCCCTCGCCGTTTAGCTGAATGCTGGCTGGCTTGGCGCCTTTGACTTCGCGCGCCAGCAGTTTGGCCGCAGCCTCAAAGCGGACGGCCTGCTTCAACGGCCAATGCACATCGTTGAGCGTGAGTTGCGTGTCGGCCAGAGCAAGCTTGACGGTGGGCGCCACACTTTCATCCGTCAAGCGCAACTGACCGCCCTGCAAATGGAGGCGCTCCAGCGCCACCTGCCAACCTGAATTTGTCTGGGGTTTTGCCGCATCGGGCTGACTGCTTTGCGGCGAGGGGATAGTCGCTGCCTGGGCTGCGGTCTTTTCCGGTGCCGCGCCACCTGGCAGATTCAACACGCCGTCGTGGTTACGCGTGATTAGCAGCGTGGGCGCGTTGACATCCAGCGATTCCAGCACCAGGCTTTGCTCCAGGGGTCGCAGCTCTTTGATCACTGCCTGCACCGAGCCGATGGAAAGCCATTCACCGCCGGACTTTTCGCTGACCTTGATACCGGACACTTTGATGGCCCCGGATACCTGCAGCTTGTGGGTCGAAGCCTGTTCAAACGAAATCTTGAGTGAACAATCCAGCACCGCAGCCTTGAGCCGCACCGGCAAACTGGCAGGCAGGTAAGGCAAATAGGGGGCGATATCAAGGTGGGTAATTTGCAGCGTGGCCTCGCCTTTGCGAACCTGCGCAAAAGGCGTGGCCTGGGCGGCGGAGTCAAAGACACTGCCATTGAGCTCGAATGCCAGATGCGGCTGCACTGTGACCTCGCGTTGCGACTCAAAACTGCTCAAAAAAGGCAGCGACACATTGAGCTTACGCAGGCTGTGCTGGCGCTCAACACCTGCCACATGGTCGACAAAATCGGCCGATCCGTCCTTCAGCACGACGTTGTAAAGCGAAAAGGGTGTGGAAGATGAAGGCGCTGCATCCGGTTTCGGGGCAAATCGTTGCAGCAGGTCGTCAATGTCGTAATGCCCGTCGCCGAGATGGGTTAGCGACACCTGCGGTTGCTCAAGGGTGATGGCGTCCAGCACAGGCGCCATGCGCCACAGGGATTGACTGCTGGCATCCGCATAAATACGGCCCACGGCAAACTGGGTGGATTTGCCATCGGCACTGGCAACCTTGAGCCCCGAGAGTGTGAGCTCCAGCGTCCAGGGCTTGAATTCCAAAGCCTCCAGCGTGACGTTGCGCCCCAAAGCCTCACTGCCGCGGCTCTGAATTTGGCTCTTTAACAGACCGGGCAGAGCCTGCCAGGCCAGCACAAACAGGACCAGCAAGGACAAGAAGATCCAGAGTAAGCGGCGCAACCAGGTTTTGTGCAAAAGCGATGTAAAAGGCATGGCGCATTATTAGGGAAATCGGGCACACCA
>CANFNO010000171.1 GCA_947447845.1 Burkholderiales bacterium
CTAGTTGAATCAAGCCTCCCTTTTATATTGTTAGTAAATTGCAAACCTTCTTGATAGGAATACCATGAAAAAAAATATCATTGTTACTGGCGGCAGCGGCATGGCCGGAAAATGGGTCGTGAAAGATCTACTTGAACAAGGGCACCAAGTAATGAACTTGGATCGCACTGTGTTGCAGAATTCAGCCGCTCGAACGCTGATTACAGACTTGACGGATGCCGGCCAGGTATTTAACGCGCTAAACAGCACGACGGTGCGTCACGAATTTAGCGAGACGATTCGTCCTGCACCTATCGATGCGATTATTCACTTTGCGGCTATTCCCCGCATCATGACGCACCCGGATAACGAGGTTTTCCGCATTAACGTGATGAGCACTTACAACGTGCTGGACGCTGCTGCGAAATACGGCATCAAGAAAGTCATTATTGCTTCCAGCGAAACGACCTATGGCATTGTGTTTGCCAATGAATACCGCATGCCGGAATACTTTCCTTTGGATGAGGAGTATCCCTGCAACCCTATGGACAGCTACGCTATGTCCAAGATCATTAACGAAAATACCGCTAAGGCATTTCAGGCGCGTACCGGAGCAGACATCTATTGCTTGCGGATTGGCAATGTGATTGATCCCGTGGACTACGCCAAATTTCCGGAATACTTCAAGGATCCGGGCTTCCGCCGCCGCATTACCTGGAGCTACATCGATGCACGCGATCTGGCTACTGCAGCGCGACTGGGCGTGGAAAAAGATGGTCTGGGATACCAGGTCATGAATGTTGCCGCAGATGATGTGTCTTCCGATCTGCCCACTGCAGAACTGCTGAAGCGTTTCTACCCTACGGTGCCCTTGAAGAAGGAGTTGGGTGAGTTTGAAACACTTTTGAGTAATGAAAAGATCAAGCGCCTCTTGGGATTCCAGCAGCAATACAACTGGAGAGATCATCTGAAGTAAATCGGGCGGTGAATAACGGGGGGTCTATAGCAGAGTTACTCGTGGCGGAGTTAAGTTATTCCTCGGGGTAACTCCTAGCGAGAACCAGATTCTTGGCTTGGGGGTAATGGGTTAGAGTTCTCCTTTTGAAATGAAGTCAAAGAATGACCGTTCCGTTTAAATCTGTTTCTCCTGGGAATTCCCTGTCAGATCAAGTTGCGGAAGCTATCGCGGCGGAGATTCGATCGGGGCGTCTTTCAGCAGGAAATAAGCTGCCGACAGAGGCCGTACTCACGGTGCAATTTTCTGTCAGTCGGACTGTGATCCGGGAGGCCATGTCAAGGCTGAAGTCCTTGGGCTTGGTCGACTCCCGCCAGGGGAGCGGCGTCTTTGCCAAAAGTGCAGGATTTACCCCGCTGAACTTTGATTCCAAACACGCTGAGTCCAAGCAGGCCGTTGTGCAAATGGTGGAGGTTCGCAGGGCATTGGAGGCAGAGGTCGCCGCTTTGGCCGCAACCCGGCGCACCCAGGCCGATATCCGGAACATCAAGCAAGCCATCACTGCGCTGAAAAAGGCGGTGCTGGCAGGTGGTGACGGAGTCGATGAAGATGTGAAATTTCACCGCGCCATTGCTGATGCCGCGCGCAATCCGTTTCTGATTGGGACTTTGGAATATCTGGGTCAATTCATGCTTGGGGTGACGCGGGTGACGCGTGCCAACGAAGCGCGGCGTACCGATTTTGCAAATGATGTTCAAAATGAACATGGCGTGATTTTTAGTGCCATTGAAGCAGGCGATGCAAATGCGGCCCGTAAGGCGGCAGCATCGCACATGGATAACGCGATAAAGCGGATTGAACAGGCAGACCCAGCGTTCTGGCAGCAGTCAGGAATGACGTTGGCACAGCCACTGGTCTCCGGGCTCAAATAGCGCAAGTGAAGCTAGTGCAAGTGAGGCAACCATCGGTGCGCACTTTTTGCAACGTAGTTATGTGATAACAATATAAATAGCGATGAAATCAATCGCGGATCTGATAAATTGGAGACACTCATGAGCATTAACGTTGGAGTCATTGGTTTGGGTGCCATGGGCTCCGGTATGGCCCAGTCACTGCGGCGCAGTGGTCTTAAAGTTCACGTGTTTGACATGCGCCAGCCGGTTGCAGAGGCATTTGTGCAGGCGGGTGGCGAGCTCTGCGCATCGCCAGCAGACCTCGCTGCCCGATGCGATGTGGTGGTCTCGGTTGTGGTCAATGCGGCACAAACCGAACAGGTGCTCTTTGGAGACGCAGGCTGCATGTCCGCGATGCGGCCAGGCAGCGTCTTTGTGATGTGCTCCACGGTCGACCCGGCATGGTCCACACGCATGGAAGCCCGCCTCAACGAGCACGAGATCTACTATTTGGATGCCCCAATCTCCGGGGGAGCCGCCAAGGCGGCGACAGGCAACATCACGATGATGACGGCGGGACATCCGCAAGCCTATGCCATCGCCCAACCGGTGTTGGACGCCATGTCCCAAAACGTCTATCGGCTGGGTGACAAAGCCGGTGCCGGGAGCAAAGTCAAGATCATCAATCAGTTGCTTGCCGGTGTGCATATTGCAGCTGCCGCTGAAGCCATGGCGCTGGGCTTGCGCGAAGGCGTGGACCCTGAAAAACTTTACGAGGTAATCACCCACAGTGCGGGTAACAGTTGGATGTTTGAAAACCGCATGGCGCATGTGCTTGCTGCGGATTACAGCCCATTGTCGGCAGTGGATATTTTTGTCAAAGACCTGGGCCTGGTTCTGGATGTTGCCCGGGCAAGCAAGTTCCCCTTGCCACTTTCAAGTACCGCGCACCAGATGTTTATGCAAGCCTCTACTGCGGGCTACGCTGCAGAAGACGACAGTGCAGTTATCAAGATATTTCCCGGCATTCAACTGCCCGAAAAAAAATGAAGAAACCCGTATTAGGCTGCATCGCAGACGACTTTACCGGCGCAACCGATCTTGCCAACAACCTGGTGCGCTCCGGGATGCGGGTGATGCAGGCGATTGGTGTGCCGAGCGCAGATTTGAATACCGAGGCCGATGCCGTAGTGGTGGCACTCAAGTCACGAACCATTCCAAAGGCTGACGCCATTGCGCAATCCCTGGCTGCATTGCGCTGGTTGCAACGCCAAGGTGTGCAGCAGATCTACTTCAAATACTGCTCAACTTTTGACAGTACCGCAGAAGGCAACATTGGCCCGGTAACCGAAGCCTTGATGGATGCACTGGCAGACAAGGCGCACAGCGACTTCACCATCGCCACTCCCGCGTTCCCCGACAACAACCGGTCCGTGGTGAACGGCTATCTCTTTGTGGGCAATGTGCTGCTCAATGAAAGTGGCATGCAGAACCATCCACTGACGCCCATGACGGACCCGAATCTGGTGCGCGTGTTGCAGTCGCAGTGCAGCCGCAAGGTGGGTTTGATTGACTACAAAACTGTGGCCCAGGGCGAGGCCGCCATTCGACAACGCATTGAAGCCTTGCGCCAGCAAGGCGTGGGCGTGGCGATTGTCGATGCGCTGACCAATGATGACCTGATGCGCCTGGCACCGGCACTTAAAGATTTGCCACTGCTTACTGCGGGCTCCGGCGTGGCTATCGGACTGGCTGCAAACTTTGGGCTGGCTCCGTCTCCTGCAGCCAGTCGCTTGCCGAAGGCATCCGGCTTCAAGGCTGTGGTGTCCGGAAGCTGCTCGTTGGCAACCAACAAGCAAGTGGCCTACTTCAGGCAAGCTGGATTGCCTGCGATGGCGATTGATACGCAGCAGCTGGCCAGCAACCCCGAAGGTTGGGGCACCGTTGCCGAGCAAGTGCTGGCCTGGGCCAAGCCCTTGTTGGTGGACGGACCGGTACTGGTGTACTCCACTGCGGAGACAGACACGGTAAAGGCGACGCAGTCCACCTTAGGTGTGGAAGCAACCGGCGCGCTCATCGAAAAAACCTTGTCGCACATCGCAGCTGGACTGGTGCAGCTGGGTGTTCGCCAACTGGTCATTGCGGGCGGAGAGACATCGGGCGCTTGCGTACAGGCTTTGCATATCGATCAACTGGCGATCGGCCCGCAGATCGACCCTGGCGTGCCCTGGTGCTACGCCGTATCCGACAAGGCCCCCGAAGGTCTGCACCTCACGCTGAAGTCGGGAAATTTTGGAACCGACGACTTCTTCATCAAGGCATTTGGAGTGCTAACTTGAACGAGACCGGGTGGCGTGAAGAAATCTGCCGCGTTGGAAAGAGCCTGTTCGATCGCGGTTATGTGCACGCAACAGCCGGCAACATCAGTGTGCGCCTGGACGATGGATATCTGATAACCCCGACCGACGCCTGCCTGGGCAATCTGGACCCAGCGCGCCTGGCCCGACTGGACGCGGAGGGCCTGCAGCGCAGTGGCGACAAGGCCAGCAAGACCATCGCACTGCACACGCAAATTTACCGGGCTACAGACGCTTATAAGGCCGACGCGCGTTGCGTGATTCACACCCACAGCACCCACTGTGTGTCCTTGACACTGAGCCTGCCTTACCAGCGCGTGCTGCCGCGCACGGCGCTGGGCCCGGAGCTATTGCGTGCGGTAACGCCCTACTTTGTCATGAAGGTAGGGCATGTCCCCTTGATTCCCTATTACCGCCCCGGAGCTCCGCAAGCTGCCGATGCAGTAGCGGATGCGATTCATCGCTATGGTCATGCGGGTATTCGTATCCGCTCTGCCATGCTTTCACGCCTGGGGCCCAACGTTTGGCACAGCACCCCTGCAGCGGCCATGGCCACCCTCGAGGAGTTGGAAGAAACCGCTAAGCTGGTTTGTCTGAACGCTTCGATGGTGGACGTACTGACAGAATTACAAATCAATGAATTGCGCCAGACCTTTGGCGCGGAATGGTGAACAACATGCTCCAATTTGCTGCCAACTTGTCCATGCTCTACCAGGAGTTCGACTTTCTGGACCGATTCAAGGCTGCGGCGGACGATGGCTTCAAGGCGGTCGAATATCTCTTTCCGTATGACTTCAGCGCAGAGGACATCGCGCAAAGGCTCAACGCAAATGGGCTCGCGCAGGTGCTATTTAACGCACCTCCCGGAAACTGGGCTGCGGGCGAGCGCGGGCTTGCTTGCCTGCCAGACCGCGAGGATGAGTTTCGCCAAGGCATAGACCGCGCGCTGGAATATGCCGCCGCACTGCACTGCCCCCGCATCCACGTGATGGCAGGTTTGCAGCCGCAAGGGCATAGCCGGGCCGAGCTGATGGCGCTGTATACCCGGCGCATGGCATGGGCTGCCGAACGCGCTTCCAAACAAGGCGTGGATGTCCTGATGGAGCCCATCAATACGCGCGACATTCCCGGTTTCTTCTTGAATCTGCAGGATGAGGCGCATGCCGTGGTGGCTGCCGTGGGCGCACCGAATCTCAAGGTGCAGATGGACCTCTACCATTGCCAGATCGTCGAAGGCGATGTGGCCATGAAGATCCGCCAATACCTGCCCACCGGTAACGTGGGCCATATCCAGATTGCCGGGGTACCCGCGCGCAATGAGCCTGATATTGGTGAGCTGAACTACCCCTATCTGTTCCAGGTCCTGGAGGAACTGGGTTACACGGGTTGGATCGGTTGCGAATACCGGCCGCTAAAAGGTGCGGTGCTTGATGGCACACGCAGTGGTTTGCAGTGGTTTAAGAATTTGCTCTGAGAAGGTAGCGTGCCCATGTCACATCCCGCACTGGTTCCCGCCGCTGTAGCCGTCATCACAGGGGGCGCTTCCGGCATTGGTCTGGCAGCGGCCAAACGCTTTGCTGCAATGGGCATGCGCGTCTGCATTGCAGACCTCGGCGCAGAGCGCATGGATAAGGCGCTTCGGGAAATCTCGGAGGTGAGGGGCGCGGACGCAAGCCCAGTGGCAGGCCTGGAGACCGATGTCAGCAGGTCGGAAGATTTGGCCCGGCTTCATCAATTTGTCCGTAGCCGCTGGGGCCGTGTCGATGTGTTGATGAACAACGCAGGCATACAGCCAGGCAGTTCCATCTTTGACTCACAAGGCACCTGGGACCGTGTGCTGGCTGTCAACCTGGGCGGTGCGGTGCTGGGAACGCGGGAGTTTGTGCCGGCGATGCTGGCAGCCGATAAGCCGGGCCTGGTGATCAACACCGGCTCCAAACAAGGGATCACGACGCCACCTGGCGACCCGGCATACAACGTATCCAAAGCGGGTCTCAAAGTGTTCACCGAAGCGCTGCAACATGAGTTGCGCAATACACCCGGCTGTCAGATCACTGCGCACCTGCTAATTCCGGGCTTTGTATTCACCGAACTCACCGCACAAGGGCGCACGGAAAAACCACCCGCCGCATGGACACCTGAGCAAACAGTGGACTTCATGGTGGAGGGCCTCCACGCGGGGGACTTCTACATCTTGTGTCCGGATAACGATGTTCCTCGCGCGCTGGACGAGCGTCGCATCTTGTGGGC
>CANFNO010000172.1 GCA_947447845.1 Burkholderiales bacterium
ATCAAGGGTGCAACAAGACCGACAGTAGATGTGCAGTCTGTTCCTGGCTTACACGCACCTTCAGTTCATGCAAGTGCAAGAAATACCGTCAACAAGGAAATCCAAACGCAAGCAGTTGCTTGACATCGCGGGAAGTCCCAGTAGGGGGGTAAGGGGCTGGGGGATGGGGGAGTAAAAAAGGTGGAGGAGTAAAAAAAGATGAGGTAGTAAAAGAACCGGGATTAAAAGAGAAAGCCAGTAGACAAAACCTGCTCACTCATCCAAATCGTCTGATCCGCCGTCCCCTGATACACCGGCACACTCCGTAGCGCTCCATAAGCCACCTTTTGCGTCAGCTCAAGGTAAATCGACTTGTAGATCGTGTAGCGCACACCCACTTCAACGCCAGCAGTCCAGCCATTGATTTGCCACCAGTCGTTACTGGCGAAGCAGCAGATGTTCTGGTTCTTGGGGCCAACCTGGTTTTCATTGCCAAAAATCGTGACATCTGCGTGCGGCAACAAAATACCGGCGCCTACGCGGCTGATCAGTTGCAGATCGCCTGGCTTTTGCACCGGACCCGCCAAATGCTTCAACCACACCGCATTGATCATCAGGTGGTTCAAGCCGTTGTGAAGGGCGTAATTGAAGTTCTGTGGATTCACTGTCAAGCTACTGCCGGTCGGTCCCGTGGTAATTGTCCCGCTGACTGGAACCGTTTGGTTGTAGTCGACGTTGTACTTGCTGTGATCCAGGGAAAACTCGATGGCAAAGGTCTTCTCTGGGTTCATGAACTTGCCAACGCGCACATTCTCTTGCGGGTTGGTGAAATCCAGGCCAAAAAATGACTGAACCGTATCTTGCGGGCTGGAAGGAAAGTCGCTCGCTGCGGCCTGATGCACTGTGAAATCATTGCCCAAACCCGGCTGTGAAACGTGAATGTCGGAAGGCGAGTACTGCTGTCGGCTGTAACCCCAAGAAAAATACCAATTGTTTTCGTCTTGCAGGGTCAGGCCCATTTTGTCCTTGGAAGGAGCTTGTGTTGCGGACGCTGCAGGATTTACGGGCTGTGCATCCGGATTGCCTTGAGCGAAAACCATTGAATAAGGCGCAATTGAAATAATCGCAGCCAACAAAAGGTTTTTGGTAAATTGTTTATTCATGGGGATGCTTTACGTGTGCGGTGAAAACTATTTTCTGCGGTTGAATAGGCTGTTTGCAGCTAGGCTCAGCATAGGGGCGGCTTGGGTAGTGGCAGAAAACTGGATTTGATTTTACAGCACGGGCATTCGCATGGACTCAATCGCATGGCTGGCGCTTCCCATGAAGCAGCAATAAAAAAAGCCCGCAACCTGCGGGCTTGATGCGTGTTAACTAAATCAATTACTTGATCAGGAACTCGCTCTTTTCGCGGCCTTGCAGCCACTTGGGCGCCAGACCACGGCCAGACCATTCTTTGCCGGAAACTGGGTCACGGTATTTAGCTGCCACTTTTGAGCCTTCAGCTTTCACCTTCTTGGCGCCGCGTGAAGCGCCAAAAATATCTTCCTGGGTCAAACCAAAAGTGGTAATAAGCCCTTTGACCTGGCTAATTGCTTCAGCCAATTCGGTCTGACGCGTGTCTGCAATGAGTTTTTCCAACGCTTCTTTTTGAGCAATGAGTTCTTGTAGGGTTGCCATATTCACTATCTAAAAGTATTTAAATTAAATTTAACGCAATAGATATTGCGTCGGCGCTATCCTACTACCAATAGGTGGCCTCTTATTTTTTGATGGTTTGAATATTATTCAAGAACACCAACGAAAAGGCTTTGAATCACAGACCAATTCCTTAACGTCCACGCCGAACACGTAAAAACTCATCCAGTATCAAACAAGCCGCGCCGATAGAGATGGCGCTATCGGCTACGTTAAAAGCCGGAAAATGGTAGCCGTGGCTGTGGAAGTCCAGAAAATCCACCACATAACCGTGCAGCACGCGGTCAATTACGTTGCCGATGGCGCCACCCAGCACACAGGACAGTGCAAAGCCAAAAAGTCGTTGGCCGGCGTGAGATTTCAGCATCCAGATAATCACAGCTGCTGCAACCACACCCAGGCCGGTAAAGAACCAGCGTTGCCAGCCGGACGCGTCGGCCAGAAAGGAAAAGGCTGCACCTGTGTTGTGGGCCCTTACCACGTTAAAAAAGCTGGTGACGACCGTGCTGTCGCCCAGACGGTAATAGCCAACGATCAGCACCTTGGTGAACTGGTCCACCAGAATGATGATGAAGGCCAGGCCCAACCATTGCAGCAACCCGGAACCACTGGACCGCGATAAGCCAATGCCACCGGATTTTCTGGCGCCGCGGGCCATCAGGCAAACGTCCTTGTTTCACCCGCGCCGTATAGATTGCTGACGCAGCGTCCGCACAGGGTGAGGTGCTCGGGCACGCTGCCAACATCCAGGCAGTAGTGCCAGCAGCGTTCGCACTTGGTGGCTTCGGAGGCATTTACTGCAATCGCCTGCTCACTGGCCGCTACCAACTGAACAGCAGAGGTAATGAAAACGTATTTCAGATCGGCACCCAGACTGGACAACAGCGCGTAATCCGCCGGGTTCACCGTCAGAGTTACTTCCGCTTGCAGTGATGCGCCAACCTGACCAGCGGCGCGCAAGGTCTCGATGTCTTTGTTCACTGCTTCGCGCAGCTCGCGGATGCGTGCCCACTTGGCCAGCAGCGCGTCGTCAGCAGGTGCCAGCGGCAGATAGTTGTCCAGGAAAATGGTTTCCTTTTTGTCGGTGGCGATCTTGCCGGCCGCGCCCAGCACGCTCCAAGCTTCTTCGGCGGTAAAGCTCAAGAAAGGGGCCATCCAGCGCAGCATGGCCTGGGTGATTTGCCATAGCGCGGTTTGGGCCGAGCGGCGGGCAAGCGACTTGGTGGCTGTCGTGTAGAGGCGATCTTTCAGAATGTCCAGGTAAAACGCGCCCAAGTCTTCACTGCAATACACCTGCAGCTTGGAGACCACGGGGTGGAACTCATACACGTTGTAGTGCTTGAGGATGTCATCCTGCAATTGCGAGAGGCGGCTTAGCGCATAGCGGTCGATTTCCAAGAGTTGATCAGCAGGCACGGTGTCGGTAGCCGGATCAAAGTCGCTGACGTTGGCCATCAGAAATTTGAGCGTGTTGCGCACGCGGCGATAGGTGTCCACCACGCGGGCCAGGATTTTCTCGTCGATATTCAGGTCGCCCGAATAGTCGGTCGAGGCCACCCACAGGCGCACGATTTCCGCGCCCATTTTGTCGCTGACACTTTGCGGCTCGATGGTGTTGCCCAGCGATTTGCTCATCTTGCGGCCCTGGCCGTCGGTGGCAAAGCCGTGCGTTAGCAGGCCCCTGTACGGGGCGCGGCCATACAGCGCACAGCCCAGCAGAAGCGAACTGTGGAACCAGCCACGGTGCTGGTCGTGGCCTTCCAGATACAGGTCGGCCTCGGGACCTTCCGCGTGGAAGGGCGGGCGTCCATAAGCGTCTTTGTGGCTGCCGCGCAGCACATGCTGAAAGGTAGAGCCAGAGTCAAACCAGACCTCCAGAATGTCGGTGCTCTTGGTGTATTCGGGCGCGTCCGTTGCGCCCAGGATCTCTTCGGCAGTTACGCGGCTCCAGGCCTCGATGCCGCCTTTTTCAACAATGTCCGCCGCCTGATCCAGGATTTCCATCGTGCGCGGGTGCAACTCGCCAGAATCCTTGTGCATAAAGAACGGCACGGGCACGCCCCAACTGCGTTGGCGGCTGATGCACCAGTCGGGCCGGTTGGCGATCATGTCGCGCAGGCGTGTCTTGCCGTTCTCGGGGTAGAAGCGGGTCTGGTCAATAGCGTCTAGTGCCAGTTGGCGCAGGGACTTGGGCGCCTTGTCGGTAGTGAAAACGCCGTCGCCCTCGTCCATGCGGATAAACCACTGGGCCGCGGCGCGGTAGATCACCGGCGTCTTGTGGCGCCAGCAATGCGGGTAGCTGTGGGTGATGGGGCTGGTGGCCATGAGGCGGCCGCTTTCGGCGAGAACTTCCAGGATGCGCGCGCAGGCTTTCCAGATGTGCATGCCGCCGAACAGGGGCAGTTCGGCTGCATAAGCGCCATTGCCCTGCACAGGGTTCAGGATGTCTTTGTAGTCCATGCCGTGGGCGACGCAGCTATTGAAGTCGTCCACGCCATAGGCGGGAGCCGAGTGCACGATGCCTGTGCCGTCGGTGTCGCTCACGTAGTCGGCCAGGTAAAGGGGCGACAGGCGCTTGTAGCTGTATTCACCGTCGTTCTCGGCGAGGTCATAAAGGGGATGGCGGAACACCAGGCCACGCAATGCCTCGCCCTTGGCGGTGGCGATGACCGTGCCTTCAAGCTTGTAGCGCTCCAGGGCTTTTTCGACCAGGCCAGCACCCAATAGCAGTACGCCACGCGGTGTGTCGACCAGGGCATATTCCAACTCGGGGTGGGCGTTCAGCGCCTGGTTGGCTGGGATGGTCCAGGCGGTAGTGGTCCAGATCACGGCGAAGGCTTTTTTGTTTCCGTCGCCAGGAAGGGTTGCAAGGCCAAAGGCTTTAGCCAGCGCAGCGGTGTCATTGGCTTCAAATGCCACGTCCAGCGTGTCACTCTTCTTGTCAGCATATTCGATCTCAAACTCGGCCAGGCTGGAGCCGCAGTCAAAGCACCAGTACACGGGTTTCAGGCCGCGATAGACGAAGCCGCGCTCGATCACGCGCTTGAAGGCGCGGATCTGGCCACCTTCGTTGGCCGGGTCCATGGTGCGGTAGGGGCGCTCCCAATCGCCCAGTACGCCCAGGCGCTTGAAGTCCTCGCGCTGCTGGTTGATCTGCTCGGTAGCAAAAGCGCGGCTCTTGGCCTGCATGTCGTCACGGCTCAGGTTTCGGCCATGCAGCTTTTCGATGGCATTTTCGATTGGCAAGCCGTGGCAGTCCCATCCGGGGATGTATTGGGCGTCGAATCCTGCGAGCTGCTTGGACTTGACGATCATGTCCTTAAGCACTTTGTTCAGCGCGTGGCCGATGTGCAGCTTGCCATTGGCATAGGGCGGGCCGTCGTGCAACACAAACAGCGGTGCGCCAAGGCGCGCATCGCGAAGCTTTTTGTAGATGCCTTGATCTGTCCAGGCTTTGGCCCAGGCAGGCTCCCGCTTGGGCAGGTCGCCGCGCATAGGGAAGGCGGTATCGGGCAGATTCAGGGTGCTGCGGTAATCAACTTTTTCGGACATGGCGAATTCTCAGGTAATGGGCGCTTAAGGCTTGGATGGGGCAGGGCGCAATCGGGTCCGCTGCCGGGCTGGTTCGGTAGACGCGGGGCCAGGTGCGTCAGGGTGGGCCCCGTCAAATTCGGCTTGCGAGCCAGGCACGTGCGTCGTCACAGTCCTTGCGTATGCCTTGTGTCAAGGCGTCCAGACCGTCGTATTTGAGCTCGTCGTGCAGTTTGTGTAAAAGTTCCACCCGGATGATTTTACCGTAGGCCCCCTCGGGGCCAAGCGTGTCCGGCCAATCGAGGCAATGGGTCTCCAGTAGCACGCGACCACCGTTGACGTCATTCGGGTCAATTGAAGGGCGAACCCCCAGATTGGCAACTCCGCGCAGGGGTGCGTCGGTCAGACCGTGCACCAGCACCACAAAGATACCGCTGGCAGCGGGTTTCCAATGGGCAAAGCGCAGGTTCAGGGTCCGCATCCCCATGGGATGCTGCGTATCCTGGCCCAGGGTACGACCGAGTTTGCGTCCATGCACCACATGGCCCGAGATGCAGTAGGGCCGGCCCAGGAGACGGGCTGCGTCTTGCATCCGACCTTCGCCCAGGGCCTGGCGCACAGCGGAACTGGAGACGCGCAGGCCATGCGCGGTGTCATTGGCACGTCGGGTTCCTGCGGCTTCGGGCTGCGCTGCGGTAAACGCGTGGCGATAGGAAATTTCGTAGCTGTTCATACGCGCCACATCAAAGCCCAGCCGTTCACCCGCCGCGTCCAGGGTGGCGTAGTCTCCGGCGCGTTGGGCGCCAAAGCGGAAATCGTCCCCCACCAGCACATAGCGCGTGCCCAAACCCTTTACCAGTACGTCCAGGATAAAGGCCTCCGGGGAGAGGCCGGCCAGCCGGACGTCAAAAGGCAGGACTACCGTTTGATCCACACCGCATTTGGCGAGGTCTTCCAGTTTGTCTCGCAGCGTACCGACTCGGGCCGGTGCCAGATCAGGCTTGTGGTGCAGGGCGGCGAAAAAGTCACGTGGATGCGGCTCAAAGGTGAGCACGCAACTGGGTACGCCGCGCTGCGCCGCTTCGCCGCGCAAGAGCGAGAGCATGGCTTGGTGACCACGGTGCACGCCGTCAAAGTTGCCAATCGTCAGGGCACAGGACGTTGCCACGCCAGGGTGTTTGAAGCCGCGAAAAACCTTCATGGAGTCGATATCTTTTTGATAG
>CANFNO010000173.1 GCA_947447845.1 Burkholderiales bacterium
ACCGTGCTGACACTGGCCGTGATTCCGGCGATTTACGCCCTGGTCAAGCAGTGGCGGATGCCGCGTTAAGAGAAAGGTCTGCCCCGGATGGGGCAGATCACTAGCTAATTAGCGAGCGGCGGCTAAAGCGGCTTCAATTTCGTGACGGTCCGCTGCGGCAAAAAGGTCTTGCGCGAAATCCGGGTCTTGCGATTGGATGTCAGCGGCGTAGGTGCGCAATTGCTCGGCTTCTTCATAAGCGGTCAATTGCTTGGACTCAACCGAAACGGGGGCAAAAACCTTCTGCACCAGAGCGGACGCGAGGTGCTTGAACGCAACAGCGACTTCTCCTAAGGCGGAAACGACGCTGCTGGCCTGGCCAGCGGGAAGGGTGTTGAGCTTGAGTACTGAACTGGACATAAGATCCTCCTATAAAAGTGATCGTGTTGCAGTGCAGTATAGGGTAAACCCTAAATGCTTGACTAGGGTTTACCCTAGTACCTTAACTCCAGTAGGGTGATTTAGTTGTAAGGTTGCAACGGGCTTTATCGTTGATCGAAGTCAAGCTTCAGAAAGATAAGGGGCAAAGGCATGGCGGCTGCGCGCCTCGATGCGTCCAAACAGGCTGTGCGAGTCATCTCCCCAGTCCAGCCCCAGCAGGGTGCAGCACTCTTCCGAAATTGCGCGCACATGGCTTTGCCGCGCATGCGAAAGGTTGAGAGCATGGTTGAGCACTTCGCTGACATGCACCACCGCCACCAGGGGTTCCGGCAAACCATTGGCAGGTGCGTGGTGGAAGGCAATGCCTTTACAGATGTCGGCAGACAAGCCCCAAGCCTTTGCCAGCCAGCTACCAATCGTGGCGTGGTCCACGCCGAATAGCTCGCGCTCGGTCACATCAATCTCGACATCGCGGTCTTCCGCCGCCTGCAAAGCGGCCTTCAGACCTTCTGGCTCGAAGCGCAGCAACCACAGCTGTCCCACATCGTGCAGCAGGCAGGCAATGAGCGATGCGTCTACGCTCACTTCCGCGTGGGTGTAGTGCGCCACTTCCACGCCGCACACAGCGCAGGCCAGGCTGTGCGACCAGTAATACTCCAAGGCGGCAGGAGGTGCAATGCCCTGCATGAAGCTGGCCAATTTGATGGTCACGGCGGCTTCACGAACCCGTGCCATGCCCACCAATGACAGGGCCGTAAATACGTTGCTCACAGAGTTGCGGCCTTGCGATGTGGCTGCTCGATTGCAAAGCGAGAGCACGCGCGCGGCAATCACGGCATCGGTTTCTACCTGGCGACTCAACAAACTCAAGCTCCCTTCCGGGTCATCCAGCGTTTGCAGAATCTGCAGTACCACCAGCGGAAAGGCGGGCAAACTGTCGCGCGTGTCCAGCACGCGTTGCTCGGTAATGTGGTTTGCCATCAGGCGCTCCGGTACATCAGAATCTGATTGAACAGTGCGGCCATCACCGGATTGGACAAGTCAGCTGAAGCAAAAATGTTCATGACGCTGCGCGCGGTTTCGGCCGAGTGAACGGCTATTTCCTCGGGCGTGCGCTTGTCCTCGTAAGACACGCAAATGAACTCTACCAAATGGGCCTGCAACTGTTGAATGTTTTCGGCTGTCAGGGTACTTCCGCCGGGCAGAAGGGAGCGTTGAAAACCGTCCTTGACCGATTCGGCCAGCACCATGCCTTCGGTAGCAATTTCAATTGGCAAGTAGTGGGTGCGTGTTGGCATGGGTCAGACCGGTTATGTCATCGCTTCGTAAACCGACACCATGGATTTCTCGGTGCGTTGCAATTCATTCAGGAAGTCTGGCATTTGTGCCAGGCATACCAGATCGGAATCCGGGCGTTTGATTTCCTGTTCCAGCAAACGCGCTTGTGCTGAAAAAGCCATGGCTCCCACCGTTGCCGATGTACCTTTGAGGGTGTGCACCAAGCGCAGCGCCTCGTCGCGCTTACCGCTGTCGAGAAGTCCAGCGAGTTGGGTCGGCAGCAAGCGCAGATCCTGTAAATAAACTTTCAACAAGTGCGCATACAGGTTGCGGTCGCCCGCCATATCCCTTATGGCCGCTTCCTGATTCACACTTGGTTCGGCGCTGGGTAACGGGGCATGGCTTGCAGGTTCCGCTCGCAGTTCATGCTCTGTCATGCGACCCGTGTGGCGGCGCAGCACGTCGACCAGATAGTTGTTGTCAAAGGGTTTGCCCACGTGGTCATTCATGCCCGATGCGAGACAGGCCTCGCGGTCGGATTGCATCGTGTTTGCCGTCATGGCAATGATTGGCAGGGTGGTGAGACCTAACTTTTCGCGAATGCTGCGTGTGGCGGTGCATCCGTCCATGACGGGCATTTGCATATCCATCAGCACAGCATCAAAAGGTTCGCTGCTTGATTCGATAGCGGCGACACCGAGTTGGCCGTTGTCGGCGACCGTGACGGTGGCGCCTTCAGCTTTCAGCAACTCCCGCGCAACCAACTGGTTAAGCAGGTTGTCTTCCACCAGCAGGATGCGCATGCCATCCAGGCGGGCATTGCGGATGACCTTGGGACGCATGGACATGCGCAAGTTGCTGCGCCCCTTAAGTGCATTGTTCACGGCCTCGTTCAGCATGGCTGCAGTGACCGGCTTGATCAGATAGGCGCTCAAGCGCTGCTGCTCATGGGGGCTGCGCTCGTTGAGGCACTCGCGGCCCATCGAACTCACCATGACCATGATGGGCAAAGCTTTTGGCGGGCTGATGGCCTCAATACGATCCAGAGTTTGCCAACCGTCCATGCCTGGCATCCGCCAGTCCATAAAGATCGCCTGGTAGGGTGGCTTCCCGGACAACGAACGCGAGCGTACCTGTGCAACCGCCTGGGCTCCATCGGATGCAACATCGACCTGCCAGCCCAGGCTGGTGGCCATGGCGCTTAGCAGACGCAGCGCGTCGGCATTGTCATCCACCATCAACACCGAGAGTGGTGCGGCTGCCTGAGGGGCAGCAACCACATAAGCCTCTGCAGATGGCGGCTCGATGATTCGCTCGGCCAGGCCTAGCTTCAGGTCGAAATGGAAGTGACTGCCTTCCCCCAGGGTACTTTCCAATTGCAGCGTGCTGCCCATTAACGCCAGCAGGCGCTTACAGATGGAAAGTCCCAATCCGCTGCCGCCAAACCGGCGCGTTGTCGAGGCTTCTGCCTGTGCAAACACTTCAAAGATGTGCTCTTTGTCCTTGTCACTAATGCCAATCCCTGTGTCATGAACGGCAAAGCGAAGGGTCACCTCCGAGTCGGTCAACTTTTGCACGCAGCACTGCACAATCACTTCGCCGTGGCGGGTGAATTTGAGGGCGTTGGAACTCAAATTAATGAGTACTTGCAACAGCCGCATGGAGTCACCCATGAGTGCGGGTGGAATGTCCGGGTCCAGGTCAAAAAGCACTTCGACCGGGTTTTCCGTCAAACTGGCGCACAAGATGACCGACAGATCGCGCATCATCCGCTCAGGTTCAAACGGTTGGATATCAAGCTCCAACTTTCCCGCGTCGATTTTGGAGAAATCCAGAATGTCGTTGAGCAAACTAAGCAGTGACCTGGCTGCGCTCATTGCCTTGTCTGAATAGTCGATTTGCAAGGGACTCATGGGGGTGTTTTGCAGCAATTGCAAAAGGCCCAATATCGCGTTCATCGGCGTGCGAATTTCATGCGACATGTTGGCCAGAAACTGGCTCTTGGCCAAGCTGGCAAGTTCCAAGGCGCGCGTGCGCTCTGCAACCCGAGTTTCAAGTTCGGTATTGGATCTGAGCAGCGCGGTCTTGGAACGCTCTGCAAATTCGATGCGCTGTCTTTCGTACAACGCCTGTGCGGCCTCAACCTGTTTTTGCGCCTGGTATTTGACGGTGTCGTCATTGATCAGAATTTGTACCGCTGGCTTTTCGTTCCATTCGGTGGGCCAGCAAGACAGGCGCACATGCAACTCAGAGCCATCGGCGCGCTGTGCATCGCGCTGAACTTCGAGGAATGGTTGCCTGCCACTGAGCAGCGAATCCATCTCTTCGCCTTTGAGCAATTGAAAACTTGAGGAAGCCGACTTGGGACCGGTGGCGTCGTTGTTGCCCGACTGCGACTTCAACCCCAACAAGCTCTCTGCGGACGGGTTGGCGAAGAGCAGGGAAGCGTGATCGACGACCAAAATGCCCTGGAACGAATTGGCACTGAGCTTTTCAAACCGTTGCAGCAGCGTGTCGGATTGCATGCGGGAGCGTTGCAAGGCGGCAAATGCGAAGGCCATGATCAAAATGACGCGCAGGACAGTTCCCACGCTTACTTGGAAGGCGGCCGCCGGTTCGCCCAGAAAGGCCATGGACAGAAAATTCACCCCTAGCAAGGCAATGCTCAGCCCGATCAGGCGTTCCGCCAATCCATTGCCCCAAAGCAGACGCATGGCATAAAAGCCCACACCCATGTAGACCGTCGCATTGAAAAATCCAAACAGCTTTATCGACTCGCTTGCCAGTACGAAGCAGTACAGCAAACCGGACAGAAAAAATACAAGGAGTCGCTGACGCGTCCCGGAATGCAGGCCGGCCATTTGGCGTACTGCGCCGGTGCCAAACGTGAAAATCGCCGCGCTGCATAGGGCAATCCCAAGAGCGCCCAGCGTATGCGCGACGGAGTCGCTGCTCTTCCAGGCGAAATAGCAAATCCCTGCCAACGCATTGGCAAGTTGCGCCAGCGCCATGCTCTTGGCAAAGTCTTGTGTTCTGTCTTGGCGCCAAATAAATAGCAGGCCCAATCCCGCCACAAGGGAGACCGCAGAATTGATGGCAAAGACAAGAAACAAGACAATATTCCTGATGTATTTTGAGCAATTTTAATGCGTCAATTATCAAATTACTTTAAAATTTGCCAATATGTGACTGTGTTCTGACGTTATCAGAATGAGTCCTAGAAGAGCAGGCTATAAAAATGTCCATATCCAGCGTTGAGAAATCTTTCTGTACCACCAAAGAAGCGGCAGTCATGCTCGGTGTATCTGTGGGCACTGTTCAACTCTGGTCCGAGAGCGGTTTGTTGCAAGCCTGGAAGACAGCCGGCGGGCACCGCCGTGTGATTCGCGAGTCGGTTGAGAAGTTGCTGCACAAGGTGCCAGCGTCGGTCGGCAAAGAAGTCATCATTGCACCCCCAAGCATGGATAGGCAAAACAGCGATCGTCGCCTGCAGGTGCTGGTCGTGGAAGATGACATCAATCTGCTTCGTCTTTATGAGACACATATTGCGGGCTGGCCAATGGCTCCCCAGGTCACGGTGGCTAACAACGCATTTGCCGCGTTACTGGTCATAGGTCGCACCTGCCCGGATTTGCTGATTACAGACCTGCGCATGCCAGGGATCGATGGTTTTGTGATGTTGAATGCCCTGCATAAAGCACCTGAGGCATCAAATACCCGAATCGTGGTTGTAACGGGCATGGACAAGTCTGAGGTTGAAGCACGTGGCGGTCTGCCCTCCAACATCGAGATCTTGCCCAAACCGATACCGTTTGAGCGCTTGCAGCAGATTGCTTTGGAAGTCGTGGGAAGTTGGAAGATGCCCGTCAGCATGGCGCGTTAAGCCATTGCTGAAACGATGAAAAACTCGATTTTGGATGTAGAAAGGCGATTGCAGTCCAGGCACCGCAACGTGCTTGTTTTGCTATGGGCCGTTGGGCTCTTGCTTCTGTTGCTGACCTGGGCACATGTCTATGTGCTAACCAGCCAAAGCCGCGAGCGGGAAATTGGAGCCGCCGAGCGGGATCTGGCCAATCTGACCCGTGCCGCCCAGGAACATGCGGTGCGAACTTTTCGCAGTGCCGATCAGGTGATCCGATTTGTGCAGTCCCGCTATCAGGATTTGGGCGAGAAGCTTGACTTAAGCGCGCTGACGCAGCAGGGCGTAATCGACGCTGAGATCTTCAATCAGGTGGGCATCATCGATGCCCATGGAATCTATGTGCTGGCCAACCGTCCCATCACCAGCCGACTCGACCTCTCTGACCGAGAGCATTACAAGGTTCATGTCAACCAGGACAACGGGCAACTTTTTGTCTCCAAACCGGTTATCGGCCGTGCCACGGGCAAGTGGTCGATTCAGATGACACGCCGTATCAACAACCGCGATGGCAGCTTTGGCGGTGTGGTGGTGCTGTCGATTGATCCGGCCTATTTCACGGATTTTTATGGTGCCTTGAATCTAGGCCCGGGTGGTTTGACGGCGCTGTACGGGCTCGATGGCATTGCACGGGCGCGCCGGGTTGGGGATCAGGCTGAGTTTGGTACCGATGCTTCGCGCTCCACTCTTTTTGAGCGTCTGGTAAAGGAGCAGCCATCGGGCAGCTATATCCAGCAATCGGTGGTCGATGGCGTGGAGCGCATTTACTTTTATCGCACGTTGCCGGGTTATTC
>CANFNO010000174.1 GCA_947447845.1 Burkholderiales bacterium
AGTCCAAAGGCTTCCTCCAATTGCCGGATCTGCATGGAGACAGCGGGCTGGGTCACAAACAAACGTTCGGCAGCCTTGGATACCGACTTCTGGCGTGCAACTTCCAGGAAAGTCTGAAGCTGCTTAAGTGTGTAGGGACGCATGCCGGGAGCCGCTGTGGTTTTGTTGCATTAGAAAAAGCTGATGAATTTTCTACAAAAGGTGATTGGAGTTTATTGAATTGGCGAATTAAAGTAAATCCGTGGTTGCTTATATGTGTGACCTGATTCCCAAAACGAGCGAGGAGTGTAGGCATGCATAAAGCGCTGATATTTGATGCGAATGGCAGTGGTGACCAACAAGGAAGAGCGCTACACCCCCACGGTGCTGAACTCGCACCCGTTAATGCGGCTCCTGGATTGGGGGTAAGTGGCGACTACTTGGCAACCAAAAACCCCCACTCAGGTGGCGTTGTGGCCTGCCTGGAGAGGTTCGGCGTGGCAAATGACCTATCGCTGTTTGTAGGCGACTCCAGCATCGATGTGGCCGCAGACCGCTATGCCGGCGTGCAGGTCTGGGCGCTGCCCTACGGCTAAAACATGGGCCAGGACATCGCCGCCCGCTTGCCAGATCGTGTGATCGCCGATTGCTCGGCGTTGCTTTGAAATTCCAACAACTGAGGAGATTTTCCATGGCTTTTATTTCCCTGCGCCAAATGCTGGACCACGCCGCTGAATTCCGCTACGGCGTGCCGGCTTTCAACGTGAACAACCTGGAGCAGATCCAGGCCATCATGGAGGCGGCGCAAGCCACCGACAGCCCGGTCATCCTGCAGGCTTCAGCCGGTGCACGCAAGTATGCGGGCGAAGCCTATTTGCGCCACATGGTGCTGGCCGCCGTGGAGAGCCATCCCGATATTCCGGTGGTCTTGCACCAGGACCACGGTGCGACACCCGGCGTGTGCATGCAGTCCATTCGCTCTGGCTTTGGCAGCGTGATGATGGATGGCTCTTTGCGCGAAGACGCCAAGACTCCAGCCAGCTATGAGTACAACGTGGAAGTCACCCAACGGGTGTGTGCCATGGCCCATGCCGTGGGCGTTTCTGTTGAGGGCGAGTTGGGCTGCCTGGGCAGTCTGGAGACAGGCGAGGCCGGTGAGGAAGATGGCGTAGGTGCTGTGGGCGTGCTCACGCACGACATGATGTTGACCGACCCCGTTCAGGCCAAGGACTTTGTCGAGAAGACCGGCGTGGATGCTCTGGCAATTGCCATTGGCACCAGCCATGGCGCCTACAAATTCACACGCAAACCCACGGGCGACATCCTGGCCATAGACCGCATTGCCGCCATCCATGCGCAAATTCCCAATACGCATTTAGTCATGCATGGCTCAAGCAGCGTGCCACAGGAATGGCTGGCCATCATTCGCCAGTTTGGTGGCGACATCAAGGAGACCTACGGTGTGCCGGTGGAGGAGATTCAGCGTGGCATTCGCAACGGTGTGCGCAAGGTAAATATCGACACCGACATTCGCTTGGCCATGACAGGCGCCATGCGCCAGACTCTGGCTCAGCAGCCCAGTGAGTTTGACCCGCGCAAGGCCTTGATCGCTGCCCGCAAGGCGGCGCAAGGCATTTGCGAAGATCGCTTTGAATCTTTTGGCTGCGCCGGTCATGGCAGCAGGATCAAGCCGATTCATCTGGATGTGATGGCATTGCGCTACGCGGCATAGGGTAGATACGGATAGAAGTAAAGACCAATTGCGGTGAACATTGATATACATCAGTCATTAATGATGTAACGATTTAATTACCGATACTTTCGATACGCGCTGAAATTTCAACATAAAGGACAAATCCGTGAACCTTCTCAAATTCTCAAAAATGGTGCCCCTGCTGGCCTTGGTCCTGCTGACTGGTTGCGGCACGATCAACACGTTGGGCAAGTTGGAAGACGGCGCTGGAGCCGAGGCCAGCAAGATGTGGGACCGCTGGGTCGATGCCAATGGCGACATCGCAGTTGCCACAACGTGGGAACGCAAGGTTAAGGCCGGTGTCACAGTCAACGATATCGAACAGGTGTTTGCCCAGGTTGCAACCGAGCGCAACATGAAAGCTGTAGGAGAACTGCCTCTGTCCAAGGAACTCGAATCGCGTTCCGGCAAGAAGCAAAAATTTCTCAAGGTGTATTCCTATTGTTCGCCAGACACCGCTCGCATGATGGTGGACTTCAGCCCGCACATGGGGGCCTATTTGCCTTGCCGCCTGACGGTGGTGGAGCGTGACGATGGCTTGTGGATCTACACGCTGAACATGGACATGATGGTCAAGATGGGACGCAAGTTGCCTTCTCCGTTGAAGGAAGAGGCTTGGAAAGTGCGCGAAACCATATACATGATGCTGGATCGCGGCGCCAAAGGCGAGTTCTAGAAAAAGGCATTCTGTTTCCCTACCTTCAACAATATAAAACCTGAGACATAAATAATGAACACATTCCCAAAGACGACCGGCATGCGCAAGATGGCGGTTCTGGCCCTTCTGTCAAGCCCCTTTACAGCGGCACTGGCCACTGATGGCTATTTTCCCCACGGCTATGGCATGAAGGCCAAGGGTATGGGTGGCGCATCGGTTGCGATGACCGACAACGCCTTTGCCGGTGCCAATAACCCGGCCATTGCTGCTTGGGCTGGGGACCGTGTGGAAGTGGGTGTGGATGTGTTCATGCCCGAGCGGTCCATGGATCGCTCGGGCTTGGGTGTGACCAAGAGCGACAGCAATACGTTCTATGTGCCGGAGTTTGGCTACAACAAGAAGTTCAGTGAGCAACTGGGCTTGGGCATCACGGTGTATGGCAACGGTGGCATGAACACCGACTACCCAGCTAACTCCATTCCGGCGAATGGATGTGGGGCAGGTGCACCGGCGTCCAACGTATTTTGTGGATCGGGCCGTCTGGGTGTGGACTTGCAACAGCTCATCATTGCGCCCACTATTGCCTATAAGTTCAACACAAACCATTCCATCGGGATTTCGCCATTGTTGGTGCAGCAAATTTTTAAGGTTGATGGGCTGCAGGCCTTTGCCGGCATGAGCTCTTCGCCGCAAAACATGACGAACAACGGCTACGACTCTAGCAATGGCCTTGGTATGCGCTTCGGTTACCTCGGAAAAGTTAACGACCGCGTCATGATCGGCGCCTCCTATGCACCGCGCATCTCCATGTCCAAGTTAAGCAAGTACGAAGGGCTGTTTGCCGAGCAAGGCAACCTGGATATCCCCGAAAACTATACCGTAGGCCTGAGCGCTCGGGCGACACCTGAGGTCACGCTGGCATTGGACTACCAGCATATCGCCTACGGCGCAGTCCGTTCGATTGCAAACCCCAGCGCTGGACTTGGCGGGCCCCTGGGTGCAGCAAACGGTCCCGGTTTTGCCTGGAAAGACATCAATGTCGTTAAGCTGGGTGTGCAATGGGTCCTTTCACCAAGTGTGACTCTGCGCGGAGGCATCAATATGGGTGATAACCCAATTCCTAGCTCTGATGCATCCTTCAACACACTGGCACCCGGTGTAATCACTATGCATTACACGGCTGGCATTACTTACGCACTCTCCAATTCGACAGACCTCACCGCGTCTTACATGGTCGCGCCATCCAATTCGGTCAGCGGGCCGAACCAGGGTGGTGGCACTGACACCATCAAGATGAATCAACAGTCCCTAGGACTACAGTTTGGTTGGCATTGGTAAGGGTCGGACTAGCGTTGTTTCACTTTTCGGAAAGGCAGATTCCCATGCGAAAAATCCCAGCCCTCTTGGTAATGCTGCTATCAACAACCGCTTTCGGCCAGGTCCACCCTTTATACGAAGGTGCTGATCTGGCCATTGGCGCCAAGCTGATAGCAGACAGCAAATGCGATGCCTGTCACCAGCGCAATGCAGGCGGCGATGGCAGTGCCATTTACCGTCCAAAAGGCCGGATCAATACGCCAGGCGCGTTACGCGGCATGGTGGAGTACTGCAGCACGCAACTGAATCTTGGGTTCTTCCCAGAAGAGGTGAATTCCATCGCTGCAGTGTTGAATCGCGACCACTATCGGTTCAAGTAAGCGACCCTGTAAGGGATAACACTGATGTCATTTACATAAGCGCGTTGTTATATTTGCATTCATGGATATGCAAGTATGAATAAGAAAGCATCAAAGGCTGAAATGGCGCAGGGGGAGGCCATTGAGCGTGCCGCAAAGTTTTTTGGGGTGCTTGCCACCCCGGTGCGTCTGAAAATCATTGGGGAATTGTGTGCCAGCGAGACCAATGTGACGCATTTGCTGAGTGCAATCAATGTGTCGCAGCCGAACATGTCGCGGCACTTGAATGTGCTGTTCAAGGCGGGGATCGTTAGCAGACGGCGCAGCGGAGCCAACGTGTTTTATGCACTGGCGAACCCGTCGGTGGTGTCGATTTGCAAGGCGGTTTGTACAGATATGGATGCAGAGGTGGCTGGTAGCCGCGGCTCAATAGAAATTTAGGAGATACAGATATGCAAGATGAATTCGGCTCAGGCCGTGTTCAAAAAGCCCCAGAAAGCTTTTTGGACCGTGAGGGGATAAAGACAGTTTTCGCGGAGGCTAAAAAGGGACGCCGGGACTTCATTCGTAACGCATTCGCAGCAGCTGCTGCAGGCGTGGCAGTGCCAGTTGCTTTGGCGCAGGGAAACCCTGTGCCAGCGGAAGGGGGAGATCCCAATATTCTCCAACTACCGGAGCACAGCACGGGCCTGGGTCAAGGTGTTGCATCAGACAATGGCTATGGTAAGCCGTCCAAATACGAGTCCAACGTGCAGCGTCGCCAGAGTCCTGGTTTGACGCAAACCACGCAGGCTTCGGTGTCCTTTGCACCTCTGCAATCCCTGTTTGGCATCGTGACGCCCAGCGGTTTGCACTTTGAGCGTCACCACCAAGGCTGGTGGGATATCGATCCTTCCAAGCATCGCCTGATGATCAACGGCATGGTGAAAGCGTCCAAGGTCTTTACGCTGGACGAAATCATGCGACTGCCGTCGGTGTCGCGATTTCACTTTATTGAGTGCGGCGCCAACACAGCGGTGGACTGGGGCAATGTGGCCGTACCCACAGTGCAATACACCCACGGCATGATTTCCTGCAGCGAGTTCACTGGCGTGCCTCTGATTACGCTGCTCGAGCTTGCAGGTGCCGACTTGAAGAACGGCAAGTTTGTGTTGGCAGAAGGAGCAGATGGCTCGTCCATGACGCGCACCATCCCCATGAGCCTGATTTTGTCCGGTGAAGTCTTCGTGGCTTACGGACAGAACGGCGAGATGCTGCGGCCCGAGCAAGGGTATCCCTTGCGTCTGATCGTGCCAGGTGTGCAGGGTGTGAGTTGGGTGAAATATCTGCGTCGTATCAAAGTGGGTGATATGCCCTTTGCCACCAAGGACGAAGCCGTTCACTACATTGATCTGCAACCCGGCGGACAACACCGCCAATACACCAGCATCCAGGAATGTAAGAGCGTAGTCACCACGCCTTCCGGTGGTCAGGTCTTGCTCGACAAGGGCTTCTACAACATTACTGGCTTGGCTTGGTCAGGCCGAGGCAAGGTCAAGAAAGTCGACGTGTCTGTAGATGGCGGACGTAACTGGCGCACGGCGCGCATCGAGTCTCCCACGCTGCCCAAGGCGCTCACCCGATTCAATTTGGACTGGGTTTGGGATGGCAAGCCCGCAATCATCCAAAGCCGTGCCACAGACGAAACCGGCTTTGTGCAACCCACCTACAAACAGCTACGCACAGTACGTGGAACGCGTTCCATTTATCACAACAATGCAATCCAATCCTGGCTGGTTCAGGAAAGCGGGGAGGTCAAGAATGTTCAGGTTTCCTAAGACGGTCCTCGCTCTGGCTCTGCTGGTTCTGGGTGGCATTGCTGCAGCTCAGGGCGCCGGTTCGTACCCTGGGGTAGGGCGCGACGCCACGCCTAAGGAAGTTGCGGCCTGGGACATCGATGTCCGCCCGGACTTTAAAGGTCTTCCACCGGGCTCCGGTAGTGTCGCAAAGGGTCAGGATATCTGGGAGGCCAAATGCGCTCAATGCCACGGCTTCTTTGGAGAATCTGGTGAAGTGTTCAGCCCACTCATCGGCGGCGTAACCAAGGACGATATCAAGACCGGCCATGTAGCGAACTTGAAAGCCACCACCTATCCCGGGCGAACCACTTTTATGAAGGTGGCAACACTTTCTACCGTGTGGGACTTCATCAATCGCGCCATGCCTTGGAATGCACCAAAGTCGTTGTCCACCGACGATGTCTATGCGGTTACTGCGTTCATGTTGAATCTAAGCGGCATTGTTCCTGACAACTTCACACTGTCCGACAA
>CANFNO010000175.1 GCA_947447845.1 Burkholderiales bacterium
CCCACACCTTGGCCGAAGTTGGGGCGCTGGTAGACGCTATGAAATGGCTCGCGGGCCTGCAGCTGACCAAGCCACTGCTCCATCAGCGGAACAATGCGCGCCACTTCCATCAGCCGCGCCAGCACGCGTGTGCCCACGCTTGCACCATGCGCTGCCACCGCCGCGCGCACCAGGGGCTGCCCATCCACCAACTGGCGCGCAATGGCACCGGTCTCCATCACCGCACCATTCAGACGCGGTGCTTTGTTCCAGGTGTAAGCACCAGGTTTGTCCAGCAGCGGTTCTGTGATGCCCTGCGCCGGGTGTAGCGGGCTCTGTGCATCCGTGAGCCAGGCGTGGCGCGGGTCTTCCGTAATTTCACTGGACTTCAGTTTCGAAAGTGTGGCCGTGTCGGCGGTCCAGACGCCCTGCGCAAAACTATGGTCACCTTCAGAACCGTTTGCATTGGCATAGGCGCCATAGCTCATAAAGCGCTTTGAACCCGTGCCCAGGGTGTTGAGTTGCGCGTCCTGCGTGATTTCCAGAAACAGCGCCAGATCACTGCCCGCCGCCTGCGTGTGCCAGCTTTGCAAAGCGGCCAGCGTGGCGAGTTCGGTAAACGATTCAAGCGACGTGCCAAACAGCGTGCTCTCCAGAAACTGTCGCATCTCACGCACCTTGGCGCGCATGCGCAGCACCTCGTTGGGCTCTAACGCACGCGAAGAACCGCCGGGCAGAACTGAGCCCGTGTGCGGCCATTTGCCGCCCAGTGTGCCCATCAGCGCAAACCAGCGCGCCCGTGCTGCCAGCAGGGCGCGGCTGCCCTCGCCGCCGCCGCCATTTCCATTACCACCGCCAGTCCCGCTCACTGCGGCAAAACGCTTGTTTGCCTGCGTAAACCAATCACGCTTGGCATATACCGGGCGCGTGAAGTCCGGCATAAAGAAGACATAAAAGTGCGTCAGATGATCGGCCAGGTTTTCGCAGGCCAGCATCAGGTTGATAGCCAGTTGGCCGTTGGGCGGTGGCGTCACGCCAGCCGCATCGGCCAGGGCTTTGGCGGCAGCCACCGATTGCGATACCGAGCAGATGCCGCAAATGCGCGGCACGATGGTTAGTGCATCCATCGGCTCACGCCCGATCAGCATGTTCTCAAAGCCGCGATAGAGCGGCGCGTTGACGCGTGCCGAGCGCACGCGGCCCTCCTGTACTTCAAGCTGCACTTCGAGGTCACCCTCGACGCGGTTGAAGGGTCCCAGAATCAAACGCGACATATACCCTTAGCTCCGCTTGCCGCTCTTGCGCGACACCGGCGGCAGCACCAGGTGGGCGGCAGTGGCGTTTTGTTTGACGCGCTTGGGCGTGGCGCTTTTTGAAAGCGAAGCCAGCGCCACAAACCACGCCTTGGGCATGTCGGTTGGCAAGCCAATCGGAATGCCGGCCAGCTTGGGTGTGGCCTCAAAGGAGTGGCCCGGCGTCTGGAAGCCCGGCTCGGTGCAATTGATGCAGGCAAAGCCGCCGCGTGTGCACGAGCCGTCGGTGTTCCACAGCCGGATGTTGCAATCAGCATGCGCTTGCGTGCCCTTGCAGCCCATGTGTTCCATCATGCAACCCAGGTCGGACGGCTTGGAGGCGCTGGCTTTGAATTCGTAATACTCGTTGCGCGTGCAGCCGTGGTGCACCAATTGGTCAGCGTAGAAACGCGGCCGGTTCAAACCGTCCAGATCGGTCTCCTTCAGGCTGCCGTCGGCCAGAGTCATGAGCGTGTCGGTTACCCAGCCCGGATGCGTGGGGCAGCCCGCCACATTCACCACCGGCAAGCCGGCCTTGGCACGAAAGTCCTTGCCCAATAGCCCACCAACATGCTCGTCTTCGAATTGCAGGCCACAGGCTTGCGTGGCATTGGCCCCGGTGGCGCTGATGCCGCCCCAGGCCGCGCAACTGCCCACGGCCACCACGTGCTGCGCCACTGTGGACAACTGCTCGAGCCAGTGCATCATGGATTTGTCGGTGCCAGCCAGCATGTGAAAGCGCCCGGTGTGATGCGGCCCGCGCAGAACGGCACCTTCCAGGCACAGCACATCCAGGCGCGTGCGGCCTTGCAGGCAGTCATCCAATATCTGCAATAGCTCGGAGCCGGACTCGAGGCTTAGCGACGGATGCCACACGAGCTTGATGTCCAGCGATTCCAGCATGGCAGCAAAGTCCGGCGTATCAGCACACAGCAGCGACATGCTGCAACCACCGCAACCACCGCTTTGCAGCCAGAGCACATTGAGGCTCATTGGAGTGGCCCATCCAGTCCTAAGCGCGCCAACTTGGCACGCAGGCCCACGCGTGACAGCCCCAACTCTTCAGCAGCGCGCGTCTTGTTCCATTGGTGGCGCAGCAGGCATTCGCGCAACACCACCGCTTCAATGGCTTCCAGCCGTTCGGCCAGGGTGCCGCTAGCGGGCATAGCCGGCGTGCTAGCGCCACTGCTTTGTGCGTAGGGTCCGAGTTGTCCGTTCAGCACCTTGGTGGACAACGCACGCGCACCGATTACCGCGTCGTCACACAGGGCCACGGCGCGGCCGATCTCGTTGCGCAGTTCGCGAATATTGCCGGGCCAGGGGTAGGCCAAAAGCGTGGACAGCGCATCGCTGCTGAATTGCAGACCACTGCGCCCCAAACGCGCCGCCGCTTCCTGCAACATCTTGTGGGCGATGGCGCTGATGTCTCCGACCCGCTCGCGCAGCGGCAGCATGGTCAGCGTAGTCTCGGCCAGGCGGTAATACAGGTCTTCGCGGAAACGCCCGGCCTGCACATCAGCTTCCAGATTACGGTGGGTGGCGCAGACGATGCGCACGTCCACCGGTATGGCACGCGCCGCACCCACAGGCCGCACCTCGCCCTCTTGCAGCACGCGCAACAGCTTGACTTGAAAGGCAGGCGTGGTCTCGCCGATTTCGTCCAGAAAAAGCGTGCCTTTGTGGGCGCGCTGGAACAGGCCCATGTGGTCGTCAAAAGCGCCAGTGAAAGCGCCGCGCTTGTGGCCGAACAGTTCGCTCTCCAAGAGAGAGTCGGTAATCGCAGCGCAGTTTTCCACTACAAACGGGCCACTCTGGCGCGGGCTGGCATAGTGGATGGCACGCGCCAACAGTTCTTTGCCGCTGCCGGACTCGCCCTGCACCAGCACCGAGATGTCGTGACGCGCGAGCCGTGCCGCCATTTCGCAAACGCCATCCAGCGGGCTGCCGGGCGCTCGCACGATGCGTTCAAAGTCAAACAGGGCGCGCGCTTCATTCAGGCGCTGGCCGCGCCGGGCGCGCATGGCATCGGGGCTGTTACGCAGGTCCAGCTCAATGCGATTGACTTCGTGTCGAAGGCTGCGCGCCTGCACCGCGCTGCGCACCACGCCCAGCAGATGCTCGGGCATCCAGGGCTTGAGCACGTAGCGGAAGATACCGGCTTCATTGATGCCGGCAATGATGTCTTCGCTGTCCGAATAACCGGAGATGACGATGCGCGCGCAGTCCGGCCAGGCATCGCGCACCTCTTTCAAAAAGGCCACGCCGCTCATGTCAGGCATGCGCTGGTCGCACAAAATGATGTCGATGGTGTGCCTTGCCAGCAGCTCACGTGCCTGCGCCACAGAGCCCGCGCAGTGGATGCTGAATTCCTCTTCCAACGTGCGGCGCATGGTCTCCAGTGAGCGAGGCTCGTCGTCCAGTAGCAGGATGCTTGGTAGTTCGGCGGTGGCGGCGCTGTGAGACATGTCTTTATTTTGTGCGTGCTGGGTTGGCTAAACGTTGCTTATTTGGATTTTCTTGGAAGACTTGTTACTTTGGTGTGTTTATTTACTCCCCCATTTTTTACTCCCCCATCCCCCAACCCCTTACCCCCCGTCGGGATAAGGGGAGCTTAATGCGGACAGCCGATTTGGCTTCTACGCGCCGAATATATAAATAAGTGCGAGAGGTGTGATGGATGTGATGGGGGCCACAAGTGCGGCAAGTGCGGTGCGCTGAAAAACGCGTCGTCATTGAGGGCGTAGCCGAAGTGACGCAATCAAATCGGCTGTCCGCTTTAAAGCTCCCCTTACCCCGACGGGGGGTAAGGGGCTGGGGGATGGGGGAGTAAAAAAATGGGGGAGTAATAGCGCCCTCGCGCAGAGTAAAAAGCATCAGCAAATCCGAGGAAGTTGTTCCCCGCTCAACCAATCAACAACCCTACGTCCACCAAGTCGCGTCTGCATCTGCACAAAGCAATGCGGGTCAACCGTAACCGTTCCAATCCGGCACGAAGCCAAACCCAATGGATGCGCACGCAAACAAGCCAGCGCCGCATCAGCCACGTCAGAAGCGCAGACCACAATCACTTTGCCCTCATTGGCGATATACAGCGGGTCCAACCCCAACAACTCACACGCCGCTTCCACCTGTGGCAACACCGGGATGCTGCTCTCATCCAGCAACATACCCACTTTGCTTTGGCGTGTGATTTCGTTCAACGTCGTGGCAAGCCCGCCGCGTGTCGGGTCGCGTAGCACATGCACGCTGCCCGCAGGCAGGGCCGCCAGCAAGTCCGCTACCAAACCATGTAGCGCCGCAGTGTCGGACTCGATGGTGGTTTCAAAATCCAGCGACTCGCGGCTGGAAAGAACGGCCACGCCATGCTCGCCCAGCGTGCCGGATACCAACACCACGTCGCCCGCACGCGCCTGATCTCCGCCGATATTTACACCCGTCGCGACGACGCCGACGCCGGTGGTGCTGATGAATACGCCGTCGCCTTTGCCTTGCTCCACCACCTTGGTGTCGCCGGTCACGATGGGCACACCGGCCTCGCGTGCGGCAGTTCCCATGCTGTTGGCAATGCGTTGCAGGTCGATCAACGGATAACCCTCTTCCAGAATAAAACTGGCCGACAGATACAACGGCCGCGCGCCTTGCATCGCCACATCGTTGAGCGTGCCATGCACTGCCAGGCAACCCAAGTCGCCTCCGGGAAAGAAGATGGGTGACACCACGTGGGCGTCCGTGGCCATGACCAGTCGAGCGCCTTGTAGCAGCTCGGGCGGCAGTGGCAGTGTGGCGCCATCGTTGCCTTGGCGCAGGTATTCGTTGTCAAAGGCACGCAGAAATATTTCTTCAATCAACTGCGCGCTGGCGCGGCCACCCGCACCGTGGTTCATATCCACGCGGCCATGCTTGATGTCGAGTGGGCGTATATATTTTTCCTTGGTCACAAGATTTCCTTCGTGCTTCGCACTGCGGTGCAAGCTTGCTTGGGGCGGCCCGGCGCTGCGCTCATGCTGTCACCACCGGAATATCGCGAAAACGGCCGTACGAATAGTGCGCTGCGCAGGCGCCTTCGGACGACACCATGCACGAGCCCATGGGCGACTCGGGTGTGCACACCGTGCCAAACAGCTTGCAGTCGGTGGGGCGCTTTACGCCGCGCAATATGGCGCCACATTCGCATTGCTTGTGGTCTGCTACCGCGCGATAGTGCAAATCGAATTTGCGCTCGGCATCCCACTGTGCGTATTCGGGGCGGATCTTGAGCGCGCTGTTCGGCACTTCACCGAGGCCGCGCCACTCAAAGCTGTCGCGCATTTCCAGCACATCGGCCACCACTTTGATGGCGGCTGGATTGCCGTCACGCGTGACGGCGCGGGTAAATTCGTTTTCCACCACGGCGCGGCCTTCGTTGATCTGGCGCACCAGCATCAGGATGGCCTGCATCACATCCAGTGGCTCAAAGCCCGCGATCACCACCGGTTTCTGGTACTGCACGGCAAAGCCTTCGTAGGGGCGCGAGCCGATCAGAATGCTCACATGCGCCGGGCCGACAAAACCGTCCAGTGGCACGGTGTGCCAGTCCTTCACCTCGGGTGATTCGAGGATGTGCGTGATGGCTGCAGGCGTCAGCACATGGCAGCACAGCACGCTGAAATTTTTCAGGGCCTCGCGCTGCGCGGTTTGCAGTGCCAGCGCAGTGGGCGGTGTGGTGGTCTCGAAGCCGATGGCAAAAAACACCACTTCACGCTCGGGGTTGTCACGCGCAATTTTTAACGCGTCGTTCACCGAATAAACCATGCGGATATCGGCACCGCGCGCCTTGGCTTTCATCATCGACAACTCGCCCGAGGCCGGCACGCGCATCGTGTCGGCATAGGTGGTGACGATGACCTCGCGTTTGAGCGCCAGATCAATTGCCTGGTCGATGCGGCCTATGGGCAACACGCAAACCGGGCAGCCGGGGCCATGCACCATACGCACATTTTTTGGCAGCAACTCGGTTACGCCATAACGCGAGATGGCGTGCGTGTGGCCGCCACAGAATTCCATGAAG
>CANFNO010000176.1 GCA_947447845.1 Burkholderiales bacterium
CGGATTGGTCGCTGCATTGGGCATCACGGGAGGTTGCTTTGTACATATTTTTGCCGCAGCTGTAGGGCTGAGCGCGCTGATGCTGGCCTCGGCCACCGCTTTTACCTTGGTCAAGTGGCTGGGCGCCGCCTACATGGTGTACGTAGGTGTGCGCATGGTGTTTTCGCGCCTGCCGACCCCTGTGGGGCTGGACCCTTCTGGGGGGGCCGATAAGCACCTTGCCAGCAGCCAGGAACTCAAGGTCATCTTCATGCGTGGCTTTTGGACCAACGCGCTCAACCCCAAGGTTGCGCTGTTCTTTTTGGCCTTTCTGCCGCAGTTCATTGCGCCTGCGGTAGAGCACAAGCCGCTGGCCTTTTTGCTGCTCGGTTTGCTATTCAACTTCAATGCAGTGTGGGTCAATCTGGGCTGGGCTTGTGCCGCTGTCTGGCTGGCAGGCAAGGCCGGTGGTCTTCAGGCTCGCATGCACTGGCTGGACCGCGCTGCCGGCACGCTGTTTATCGCATTCGGGCTCAAGCTCGCATTCACAGACAATCCCAGTTCTTAAGGAGACCCCTATGCCTCTGACCAAAGGCCAGATCACCCCGCAAGAAGCCTTGCAACGTACTATCGAGCATCGCGAAATTTTCCACGACGAGATGCTGCATCTGATGCGCCAGATCATGTCTGGCGAAGTCTCGCCGGTGATGATTGCGGCCATTACGGCGGGACTGCGCGTCAAGAAGGAAACCATTGGCGAAATCACCGCCGCTGCGCAAATCATGCGCGAGTTTTCGACCAAGGTGGAAGTGGTCGGCAAGACGCATCTGGTGGACATTGTGGGCACGGGCGGCGACGGCTCCCACACCTTCAATATTTCTACCTGCGCCATGTTCGTGGCCGCTGCTGCCGGTGCGCGCGTCAGCAAGCACGGCGGGCGCAGTGTTAGCAGCAAAAGCGGTAGTGCCGACGTGATGGAGGCGCTAGGCGTCAACATCAATCTCAGTCCGATTCAGATTGCCCAGTGTATTGCCGAGCAGGGCGTGGGTTTTATGTTTGCTCCCAACCACCACCCGGCCATGAAGAACGTGGCGCCAGTTCGGCGTGAAATGGGCATCAAAACCATCTTCAATCTGCTGGGGCCACTGACCAATCCGGCATCGGCACCGAATATTTTGATGGGCGTGTTTCACCCCGATCTGGTGGGCATTCAAGTGCGTGCACTGGAGCGCCTGGGGGCTGAGCATGCGGTCGTGGTTTATGGCCGCGACGGAATGGACGAGGTTTCACTGGGCGCCGCGACGATGGTGGGTGAACTGAAAGACGGCGTCATCCGCGAATACGAAATCCACCCGGAAGACTTTGGCATGGTCATGGCCAGCAGCCGTGCGCTCAAGGTAGAAGATGCGGCAACTTCAAAGGCCATGCTTTTGGGCGTGTTGGACAACCAAGCTGGCGCGGCAAGAGACATTGTGGCGCTCAACGCCGGGGTTGCTCTATACGCCGCCAATGTGGCTGGCAGCATGCAGGACGGCGTGGCCTTGGCTTATGCTGCAATCGAATCCGGCGCAGCCAAGGCCAAGTTGGATGCCCTGGTGGCGCTGTCGGCGCGTTTGGTGAAATAAGGAAAACATGAGTGATATTCTGGAAAAAATAGTCGCGGTCAAGTTGCAGGAAGTGGCTGCCGCCAAGACCCGCAAGTCGCTTGAACTGGTGCGTGCTGACGCCGAATCGCGCGTCCTGACGCGTGACTTTGTTGGTGCCATTCGCGCCAAAATCGCAGCCGGTAAGCCGGCCGTGATTGCCGAGGTGAAAAAGGCCAGCCCATCAAAAGGCGTAATTCGTGAAGACTTCATTCCCGCCGACATTGCCCAAAGCTATGCCGAGTTTGGTGCCGCCTGTCTGTCGGTGCTGACCGATGTGCAGTTTTTCCAGGGCAGTGTGGACTATCTGAAACAGGCGCGGGCCTCCTGCCAGTTGCCAGTTCTGCGCAAAGACTTCATGGTCGACGCCTATCAAATATATGAGTCGCGCTGCATGGGCGCGGATGCAGTGCTGCTGATTGCGGCATGCCTGGATGACGCGCAAATGAAGGACATGGAAGCTATTGCCCTGGGCCTGGACATGGCAGTTCTGGTGGAAGTGCATGACCAGGCTGAACTGGAGCGTGCCCTGAGACTGCGCACCCCCCTGATAGGAATCAACAACCGCAACCTCAAGACCTTTGAAGTCTCTCTGGAGACCACACTCACCCTGCGAAGTCAGGTGCCTGCGGACCGTATTCTGGTGACCGAAAGTGGCATTCACACCCGTGACGACGTATTGCGCATGGGCGCGGCCGGTGTGAGTGCTTTTCTGGTGGGCGAGGCTTTCATGCGCGTGCCCGAGCCGGGTGAGGCGCTGGAAGCACTTTTCGGCTGAAGCACAGCGTGCAG
The DNA here is from genome assembly GCA_947447845.1 of Burkholderiales bacterium. Next base: position 2,415 of record CANFNO010000176.1, read on the forward strand.
CAGAGCCTGCTGGAGCCAGCCGCCGACCAGTTGCAAAGTGCCAATGCGGCAGATTGGCCGGTTGCGGCAGGTTGGCAGCCGCTGGTCAGTGACTTTTTCAAGTCGAGCCAGGGCGTTGCTCTGCTGAGTTTTCTCGCGGACCGCATTCAGGCAGGGGCCAGCATATTTCCGCCACAGCCCCTGCGCGCGCTGCTGCTGACACCACCTGAATCGGTGCGGGTCGTCATCTTGGGGCAAGACCCCTACCATGGGCGCGGACAGGCCGAAGGGCTGGCATTTTCGGTTGCCCCTGGCGTGGCCTGCCCACCGTCGTTGCGTAACATCTTCAAGGAAATTCAGCGCGACCTGGGTGAGCCGCCTCCAGCCTTCCCTGTTCCCGGCGGGAGCCTGGTGCGTTGGGCAGAGGAGGGAATACTTTTGCTCAACACGTGCCTGACGGTGGAAGAGGGCCAGCCGGCCAGCCACGCCAAGCGCGGTTGGGAGACTTTGACCGATGCGGTGATCCTGCATGTGTCGCAGCGTGCCAAACCTGCAGCATTCATGCTCTGGGGAGCACACGCGCAAAGTAAGCGCATACTAATCGACGAATCCCTTCACCTGGTGTTGACGGCGAACCATCCTTCGCCGCTTTCGGCCTTGCGGCCACCACTCCCGTTTATTGGATGCGGACATTTTTCGCAAGCCAAGGCGTGGCGAGATGCAGTCCCCTGATTTCATGGCATAATCCGTGGCTCACCAAAGGAGAGGTGGCCGAGTGGTTAATGGCAGCAGACTGTAAATCTGCCCTCTTACGAGTACGCTGGTTCGAATCCAGCCCTCTCCACCAGTGATGTGTTGACTGTGAATGCGTTGAGTCTTAGGCGTGCCCATGGGGGTGCAAGGTTCTGTTTCGCAATGCGAGGCAGGTTTGTGCGGGGTTCGTATAGTGGTAATACCTTAGCCTTCCAAGCTAAAGCGAGGAGTTCGATTCTCCTACCCCGCTCCACAGTTGATGTGTTACGTAGTGATTGAAGAATATTGCCCTTTTGGCTCAGTGGTAGAGCACTCCCTTGGTAAGGGAGAGGTCGCGGGTCCGATTCCCGCAAAGGGCACCAGCTTTCGCATACCTGCTTTTGGTGGATGTGCGGTGATTTTTAGCAGTTTTATCTCGTAACTTCTCGGAGTCTGATAATGGGTAAAGAAAAATTCACACGTACCAAGCCTCACGTCAATGTGGGCACTATTGGCCACGTTGACCACGGCAAGACCACGCTGACTGCAGCCATCACTTCAGTGTTGGCCTCCAAGTTCGGCGGCACGGCCAAGGCCTATGACCAGATTGATGCAGCGCCGGAAGAAAAAGCCCGCGGCATTACCATCAACACCGCCCACGTGGAATACGAAACGGCTAACCGCCACTACGCCCACGTGGATTGCCCTGGACACGCCGACTATGTGAAGAACATGATCACTGGCGCGGCCCAGATGGACGGCGCTATCCTGGTTTGCTCCGCCGCTGACGGCCCCATGCCCCAGACCCGCGAGCACATTCTGTTGGCCCGTCAGGTGGGCGTGCCTTACATCATCGTGTTCCTGAACAAGTGCGACATGGTGGATGACGCAGAACTGCTTGAACTCGTTGAAATGGAAGTGCGCGAGCTGCTCGACAAATACGATTTCCCTGGCGACAAGACTCCCATCATCCATGGATCTGCCAAGCTCGCCATGGAAGGCGACAAGGGTCCTCTGGGTGAAGAAGCCATCATGAAATTGGCTGATGCTCTGGATAGTTACATTCCCCTGCCCGAGCGCGCAGTGGACGGCGCCTTCCTAATGCCTGTGGAAGACGTGTTCTCAATTTCCGGTCGCGGTACCGTGGTGACGGGTCGTATCGAGCGCGGTGTTATCAAGGTTGGTGAAGAAATCGAAATTGTCGGTATCAAGCCCACACTGAAGACCACCTGTACTGGTGTGGAAATGTTCCGCAAGTTGCTGGATCAAGGTCAAGCTGGCGACAACGTCGGTATCCTGTTGCGCGGCACCAAGCGTGAAGAAGTTGAGCGCGGCCAAGTGCTGTGCAAGCCCAACTCGATCAAGCCACACACCCACTTCACAGGCGAAATCTACGTTTTGTCGAAGGATGAGGGCGGTCGCCACACACCTTTCTTCAATAACTACCGTCCTCAGTTCTACTTCCGTACCACGGACGTGACTGGTGCGATCGAGTTGCCCGAAGGTAAGGAAATGGTTATGCCTGGTGACAACGTGTCGATCACGGTGAAGCTGATCAACCCCATCGCCATGGAAGAAGGCCTGCGCTTCGCTATCCGCGAAGGCGGTCGTACCGTTGGTGCTGGTGTGGTTGCCAAGATCATTGCTTAATAAAGAGTCATAGGGGTATAGCTCAATTGGCAGAGCGTCGGTCTCCAAAACCGAAGGTTGTAGGTTCGATTCCTACTGCCCCTGCCACCTGATTGAGATAAAGGTGGCAAAGAAAGCCCGCTACAACGTAGCGGGCTTCAGCGTCTTAAGGGTGCTGGATTTAAAACCAAATAGAAGCACGCGAAGTTAGAGAAATATGGCCACAACACAAATTCAAACCGTCAACACTGGCGCAGATAAAGCCAAGCTAGGTGCGGCTGCTGCATTGGTGGTTGCTGCTTTGGCGGCCTTCTATATGCTGGGAAAGCAAGGCCAGCTTGTGCAGTGGGCGGTTTTTCTGGTTTGTTTGGCTGGTGCAGTTGTGGTCTTCTTTATGGCAGAAACTGGTCGACAGTTGGCTGCATTTGGTCGTGACGCGTGGCGTGAAGTTAAAAAAGTTGTTTGGCCCGCTCGTAAAGAGGCCATTCAGATTACCGCCTACGTATTTGGTTTTGTGTTGCTCATGGCACTGTTCCTCTGGCTGACCGATAAAACGCTGGAATGGCTCTTTTACGACTTGATTCTGGGCTGGAAAAAATAATGACTGACACTGTTGAAACCCCTGTTGCAGAAGTTCCTGCATCCGCTCCGGTTAATCCGGATTTGCGTTGGTACGTAGTGCATGCATATTCCGGCATGGAAAAAGCTGTTGAACGCAACATTCTGGAGCGCATAAATCGCGCCGGTATGCAGGCTAAGTTCGGTCGAATTCTGGTGCCAATGGAAGAAGTGGTCGAAATAAAGAACGGCCAAAAGAAAACCACAGAGCGCAAATTTTTCCCTGGTTACGTGCTGGTGGAAATGGTGATGGATGACGAGTCCTGGCATCTGGTCAAACACACAAATAAGGTTACTGGTTTTGTCGGCGGTGCGAAAAATCGCCCAGCCCCGATTTCAGAAGCCGAAGTGATGAAGATCGTCAATCAGATGCAGGAAGGTACTGATAAGCCGCGCCACAAAATCGAATTTGTGGTTGGTGAGTATGTGCGCGTCAAGGACGGCCCTTTTACAGACTTCAATGGTTCTGTGGAAGACGTCAATTACGAGAAAAGCAAAGTTCGCGTATCGGTCACCATTTTCGGCCGATCAACCCCAGTCGAATTGGAATTTTCGCAAATCGAGAAGACCTGAGCGACTTAGAAATTCCGGATGCGCAAGCATTCGACCACTGGCTGCACTATCCGACTCGGTGCAGCCCTTTAGAAAAGAGTCGTTAACCCCGGGGAGCTGTGGTGCTGAATAAGTTGGCGTCTAAGCGTTACTACCCGTAAGGAGAAATCATGGCGAAGAAAATCGTTGGTTTCATCAAGCTGCAAGTGCCAGCTGGTAAAGCCAATCCATCCCCCCCGATCGGCCCCGCTTTGGGTCAACGTGGTTTGAACATCATGGAATTCTGCAAGGCATTTAATGCGCAGACCCAAGGTGTTGAGCCAGGTCTGCCACTGCCTGTGGTGATCACCGCTTTTGCGGACAAGAGTTTCACCTTCATCATCAAG
>CANFNO010000177.1 GCA_947447845.1 Burkholderiales bacterium
CTACTCCTTCATTGCGATCACAACGAAATCTATTCGCTAGCTCGCAGACTTACGATTCAGAAAGCGACCTTGAATAGGCTGCGCCCACACTCGTTTCCCTATGCGCAAGGGGCGAAGTAAGGGCGGAATCACGCAACTACGGGTAAACCCCGTAAAGGGTAAGAATTATGTAGTTAAGCAAGCTGCTGTGTGTAAACTGGATGTCACGGAATTGACATTTTTTAGCGCCATACTTTTTATGCAACTCTATAGGAACCGTTATGCATCTAAATAAATTGACTTCACTTGCTCTGGCCGCATTGGCCGTTTGTGGTGCCCAAAGCGCATTGGCCCAGTCCAGCGAGTTGATCGCAGCGGCCAAGGCCGAAGGCCAGCTGACCGTGATCGCACTGGATCGCAACTGGTGCGGCTATGGCCCCATCCTGGATGCATTCAAGGCCAAGTACGGACTCAAGATCAATGAACTCAATCCCGATGCAGGTTCCGGTGACGAAATCGAAGCCATCAAGGCCAACAAGGACAACAAGGGCCCACAAGCTCCCGACACCATTGACGTCGGCCTGTCCTTTGGCCCTACCGCCAAGGCAGCTGGTTTGCTCCAGCCCTACAAGGTCTCGACCTGGGCCAGCATTCCTGAAGGCAGCAAAGACCCCGAAGGCTATTGGGTCGGTGACTACTACGGCGTGTTGTCCTTCCTGGTCAACTCCGACATCGTTTCCAAGGCACCCGCCGACTGGGCAGATCTGCTCAAGCCTGAATACAAAAACACCGTGGCGCTGGCTGGTGACCCACGCGCATCCAATCAGGCTATCCAGGGCGTTTATGCCTCTGGCCTGAGCGCCGGTGGTGGCGATGCTGCCAAGACCGCTAACGCCGGTCTGAAGTTTTTTGCTGACCTGAACAAGGCAGGCAACTTTGTACCCGTTATCGGCAAGACCGCCGCACTGGCACAAGGTACCACCCCGATCCTGATTACCTGGGATTACCTGGCGCTGGCCGATCGCGACAAACTCAAGGGCAACCCCAAGGTGGAAGTTGTAGTGCCCAAGACCGGCGTGCTGGCCGGCATTTATGTGCAGGCCATCAGCGCCTACGCACCTCACCCCAATGCCGCCAAGCTGTGGATGGAATACCTGTATTCCGACGAAGGCCAGCAAGGTCTGCTCAATGGCTACTGCCATCCCGTGCGCTTTAACGACATGATTGCCAAGAACAAGTTCACCAAGGCATCACTCGACAAGCTGCCTCCCGCTGCTGCCTATTCCAAGGCAAACTTCCCATCTTTGGAGCAACAAGGTGTTGCCAAAGAAATCATCACCAAGCAATGGGATGCCGTGGTGGGTGCAACAGTCAAGTAATTTGAACTCTTAAGTCCACAATCGGGCGTGACCATCGCGGTCATGCCCGATTTTGTTTGGATCCCTGATTTTTAAATTTCACCTGAGAGTCGCGCTGTGTCTGCTGCTACCCAACCGCCAAGAATGACCGCAATAACACCGCCGGGCCGCAAGCCGCTGAACCTGAATCTCCTGGGGGTCGCGCCCTTCTTCATCTTCGCTCTGATGTTTTTGCTATTGCCTACCGCCTACTTGATGGTCGGCGCATTTCAGGACGCGGACGGGCACTTCACGCTCAAGAATTTGGCGGGGCTGTTGGAAGCCAATGTGCTCGATGCGTACTGGATCAGCTTCAAGATCAGCATCGCGTCCTCAGTGGCCGGTGGGTTGTTGGGTTTCCTGTTGGCGTGGGCAGCGGTACTGGGCAAACTGCCAGGCTGGATACGTCCCACGCTGATGACATTCTCGGGTGTGGCATCCAACTTTGCCGGCGTGCCTTTGGCCTTTGCGTTTCTGGCCACGCTGGGCCGCATGGGTCTGGTCACCATCCTGTTAAAGAAGTACCTCGACTTCAATATCTATTCGACGGGCTTCAGTATTCTGAGCTTTGTCGGCCTGACGCTGACCTATTTATATTTCCAGATTCCGCTGATGGTGCTGATCGTTACGCCGGCACTTGAAGGCCTGAAAAAAGAATGGCGTGAAGCCTGCGATTGCCTGGGTGGCAGCACCGTGCAGTACTGGCGCTATATCGCCATGCCGGTGCTCTGGCCCAGCATTCTGGGCGCCATGTTGCTGCTGTTCGCCAACGCCTTTGGTGCGGTGGCCACGGCCTATTCGCTCACGGGCAGTTCGCTCAATATCGTGCCCATCTTGCTGTATGCACAGATACGCGGCGATGTGCTGCACAACCCGAACCTGGGCTACGCCATGGCGCTGGGCATGATCGTCATCACCGGCCTGGCCAACGCTGGCTACATGGTTCTGCGCAGCAAGACCGATCGGAGAAGCGCATGAACTCCAATATCAAGGAATCCCGCCTGGGCGCATGGATTGCCATGGCCATCGGCACCACGTACTTTCTGTTGCCGCTGATTGCCACCTTCGAATTCAGCCTGCGCATGAAGCGTGGCGAATACAGTTTTGAAGCCTACAACGTGGTGTTTGGTGACCCGCAGTTTCAAGCCACCTTCGGCTATTCCATTGTGATGGCCATCGCCACCATTTTTGTTGGCGTATTGCTGGTGGTGCCTACCGCCTACTGGGTGCATTTGCGCATGCCCAAGCTGCGCCCGCTGGTGGAGTTCATCACGCTACTGCCTCTCGTCATCCCGGCCATCGTGATCGTGTTTGGCTACCTGCGGATGTACAACAGCAGTTCCATCATTCCGCTAACCGGCAGCGAGCACGCCACCGACTTTTTGCTGGTGTGCAGCTACGTGACGCTATCGCTGCCCTATATGTACCGCTCGGTGGATACCGGCTTGCGCACGATTGATGTGCGTACGCTTACCGAAGCTGCCGAAGTGCTGGGTGCCAATCGTGCCACCATTTTGTTGCGGGTGATTTTTCCCAACATCAGTTCGGCCATTCTGTCGGGTGCCTTTTTAACTTTTGCGGTAGTCGTTGGCGAGTTCACCATGGCCAGTTTGCTGGACCGACCGGCCTTTGGACCCTACCTTCAATTGATGGGTGCCAACCGGGCCTATGAGCCCTCGGCACTGGCCATCATTGCATTCATCGTGACCTGGGCCTCGATGGGCCTGATCAATGTGTTTGGCCGCAACGCCCACACCAAGCCCACCCGCTAAACAAAACAAGACAAGAGATTGACGCCATGGCATTCCTGGAAATTTCCAACATTCAAAAGCGCTTCGGCAGCCAAACGGCTGTGCATGACTTTTCCATCTCCATCGAGAAAGGCGAGTTCATCACCTTCCTGGGACCATCGGGTTGCGGCAAGACCACCATCCTGCGCATGCTGGCGGGCTTTGAGGCGCCGTCGGTTGGCAGCATCGTGTTTGACGGCAAAGACGTGACGCATGTACCCACCAACCAGCGCAACGTGGGCATGGTGTTTCAGTCCTATGCACTATTCCCCAATATGACGGTGGCCGAGAACATTGGCTTTGGCCTCAAAGTGGCCAACGCCAGCAAGGCCGAAATAGAGAGCCGGGTACGCGAAATGCTCAAGCTCATCAAGCTCGACGCCCTGGCCGACCGCTACCCCTGGCAGATGTCCGGCGGACAGCAGCAGCGCGTGGCACTGGCGCGCGCCCTGGCCAACAAGCCCAAGGTCTTGCTACTGGACGAGCCGCTCTCCGCGCTGGACGCCAAGATTCGCATTTCGCTGCGCGAAGAAATCCGCGACTTGCAGCGCGAGCTACACATCACCACCGTATTTGTGACGCACGACCAGGAAGAAGCGCTCTCCATCTCCGACCGCATCGTGGTGCTCAATGAAGGCCGCGTGGAGCAGACCGGCACGCCCTCCTCGATCTATAACTTCCCGCGCACGCGCTTTGTCGCCTCGTTCATCGGCACGCTCAACCAGCTATCAGGCGAGGTGGTCGACACCGCCAAGGGCGAAATTCGCGTGGGCGCGCAAACACTGGTCACCAGCAACCCGCTGGACGAGTTGCGCGCAGGTCAGAAATGCACGCTGGCGATTCGCCCGGAGGCGATCATTCTGGATGGTGCCGGTTCCGGCAAAAACACCGTGCAGACGGTGGTGGACGACGTGAGCTTTTTGGGCTCCATCGTGCGCATCCGCACGCACCTGGGCTCGGAGGCCTTGTCCATGGACGTGTTCAATGACCCCAACCAGAAACTCCCCGCGCGTGGCGATAAGGTATCGCTGAGTTTTGCGTTTGAAAATTTGCTGGTGCTGGCTTGATAGCAGGGTCCAGCGGCACCTAACAGCAGCGCCGGTTATTGAAGCGGATGGGTCAGGCCGCTTCGCGCAACTTGGCTCCCGCCAATTCAGGTTGCATCAGCAAGCGGTCCATTCCACTGAAGCAAACAAAGCGTTTGTTCGTGGCGCGGCCAATGGCGCACAGGCCTAACTTCTGTGCCACAGCATGGCCCATCTGTGTCATGCCACTGCGCGACACTGCCACCGCAATGCCCATTTGCGCCGCTTTGACAACCATCTCGCTGGTCAGCCGCCCGGTGGTGTAAAGCACCTTGCCCACACTTGACTTGCCATTCAAGGCCATCCAGCCAGCAATCGTGTCGATGGCGTTGTGGCGACCCACGTCTTCTACAAATAGCAGTAATTCTTCGCCAGAAAACAGCGCGCAACCATGCACAGAACCCGCCGTTTTGTAGACGCTTTGCTGAAGACGGATGGCGTTGACGATGGCGTACAACTCGGCCTGCGTGATGCGCGTATCCGGCAGTGTGAGTTGGTCCACCCCCTCCATCATGTCGCCAAAAACACTGCCCTGACCGCAGCCCGTGGTGACCACGCGGCGCGCTGTCTTCTGCGCCAGATCAGCAATGCCACTGCGCGTCTTGACAGCGGCAGCACCGACTTCCCAATCCACGGTGATCGACTCGATGTCGTCAAAGCCACTGACCAGGCGCTGATTTAGCAGATAGCCCAACACCAGCCACTCGGGCCGGGCGCCCAGGGTCATGAGCGTGATGAGTTCGCGCTTGTCGACGTAGACAGTGAGCGCACGCTCAGAGGGAATAGCCAACTCGTACTTCTCACCGAACTCGTTCATCACCTCGACCGCATGGGTGAGCGGCGCACTGGCCTGGGTAAGGACCAAGGACGGATTCCTGTGGGAGTTGCTCAAGATGGGTTCCATAGAATTATGTCGCCAGCGCCGCTGTGCCGTAGCCCGCCACAAAGGTGGGCGAACCGCCGCGACGAATCGCCACGGCGCAGTACTTGAACTCCGGAATTTTTCCAAACGGGTCGAGCGCTGCGTTGGTCATCAGATTGGCCGCTGCTTCGTAATAGGCAAAGGGGATGAACACCGCACCGCGTGGTGTGCCGTCGTCGCGCCGTACATGGATGGCCACTTGGCCACGACGCGATTGGACCGTCACCACATCGCCCGCCTCCAGCCCCAGTGTCGCCAGATCTTCGCCGCACATCGAGGCGGTTGCCATGGGCTCGATGGCGTCCAGCACGACTGCGCGGCGCGTCATGCTGCCGGTGTGCCAATGCTCCAGTTGGCGCCCGGTGATCAGTACGAACGGGTAGTCGGCATCGGGGCGCTCATTGGCCGGGATGATGTCGGCCGGCACCAGATTGACGCGGCCATCCGTCGTTGCAAACTTGTCGATGAACACCGTGGGAGAGCCGGGGTCTTCGGCACTCAGGCAGGGATAGGTGACGCTGGATTCACGCTGCAAGCGTTCCCAGGTAATGCCCGAAATGGCAGTGTGCATGGCCTGGCGCATTTCCTCGTAGACGGCGGCCACGCCATCAAACTCGCCTTCGTAATTCCAGTTCAGGCCCATGCGTTTTGCAATTTCCTGAATGATCCACAGGTCTGGCTTAGCCTGTCCCGGCGCATCCAGCGCCTGCTTGCCAAGTTGCACCATACGGTCGGTGTTGCTAACGGTGCCATTCTTCTCCGGCCAGGCGGTTGCAGGCAGCACCACATCGGCCAACCAGGCGGTCTCGGTCATGAAGATGTCCTGCACCACCATGTGCTCCAGACTGGCCAGCGCATGGCGCGCGTGGTTCAGATCGGGATCGCTCATGGCCGGGTTCTCGCCCATGATGTACATGCCGCGCACCTTGTGCGGATCGCTGTCGTCAGCCAGCGCCTTGTGCATGATTTCCACCACGGTGTAGCCGGGCTGGTCGTCGAGTTTCGTGTCCCAGAATTTCTCGAACCAGGCGTGGGCGTCTTTGTTGGTCACGCGCTGGTAGTTGGGGAACATCATCGGGATCAACCCCGCGTCGGACGCGCCCTGCACGTTGTTCTGGCCGCGCAA
>CANFNO010000178.1 GCA_947447845.1 Burkholderiales bacterium
TTCATCCATGACCAAAATCCGCCCTGCAACTGATGCTGACATAGCCGCCATCACCGCTATTTACGCCCACCATGTGATGCATGGAACCGGAACATTTGAAACCACACCGCCCGAAGAAATGGATATGGCAACTCGCCGGGCCGATGTTTTGGCGCGAGGCCTGCCCTATCTGGTTCTGGAAGAAGCCGGTGCTGTGGTGGGTTTTGCCTATTGCAACTGGTTCAAACCCCGTCCAGCCTATCGTTTCTCTGCTGAAGACTCGATCTACCTGGCCGCCACAGCGGCAGGCAGGGGCCTGGGCCGGTTGCTACTGACCGAATTGATGGCGCAGGCCGAGCGTTGTGGTGTGCGCCAAATGCTGGCCGTGATCGGGGACTCGAATAACAAAGGCTCCATTGGCTTGCACCGCAGTTGCGGCTTTGAGCACACGGGTGTTTTGCGCAGCAGTGGCTGGAAATTCGAGCGCTGGCTAGACGTGGTGCTGATGCAGCGCAGCCTGGGCCTGGGCGATAGCGCCGCACCGGCACAATGAGACGATGAAAAACAAAACCACCGCCGTTTGGCTCACTCTGATTCTGGGCCTCACAGGTTTACATAGACTCTATCTGTTCAAGCGCTTCGATGCCATTTCCTGGATGCTGCTGCTTCCAACGCTGATCGGAGCTTATGGCCTGCTGCGCGCACATCAAATAGGGATTGAGGACCACATGAGCTGGTTGCTGATACCTTGGATCGGTTTGAGTGCAGCAGCGTCTTCACTCATGGCTATCGTGTATGGCCTGATGGAAACTGAAAAATGGAATATCCGCTACAACCCGGGAAGCCCGCCGGAAGGCACCGCAGGCAGCTCCGGATGGTTGACCATTATTGGCGTAGTGATCGCCCTGATGCTTGGCGCCACGGTGCTGCTGTCCAGCTTGGCCTTCAGCCTTGAGCACTTTTTTGAATACCAGGCTCAAAGCGCGCCGGTGGCCTCTGCAGCCATAAACGCTAGAAAATCTGCAAACTAACCCAATAGGCAATCGCAGCCACAAAAGCGCTGGCTGGAATCGTCAGCACCCAAGCCCAGACGATATTGCCAGCCACACCCCAGCGCACGGCACTAGCGCGTTGCGTGGAGCCAACGCCGACAATCGCACCGGTAATCGTGTGGGTGGTGGATACCGGTACGCCCAGAGCGGTAGCCAAAAACAAGGTCATGGCGCCACCGGTTTCGGCGCAAAAGCCACCTACCGGCTTGAGCTTGGTGATCTTCTGGCCCATGGTTTTAACGATGCGCCAGCCACCAAACATGGTTCCTGCACCGATGGCCATGTAACAGCAGACGATTGTCCAAGTGGGCGGTGCGGCGTCGCTTGCTGATACGTAACCTGTGGCGATCAACATCATCCATATGATGCCAATCGTTTTTTGCGCGTCGTTACCACCATGGCCCAAACTGTAGGCACCGGCTGAAACCAACTGAAGGCGCCGGAACCATTTGTCGATGCGCGATGGACGCATGCGCCTGAACGTCCAAGCCACAGCCACCATCATCAAAGACCCTAGCAAATATCCCAGAAAAGGCGAAACAAAAATAAAAATCACAGTCTTCCAAATACCGGCAGCAACCAGCGAACCAGCACCGGATTTGGCAATCACGGCACCCACGATGCCACCAATCAAGGCGTGCGACGAACTGCTTGGAATGCCGTAGTACCAAGTAATCACGTTCCAGCAAATGGCACCCACCAGGGCACCAAATACGACATGGGTATCCACCACACCAGGTTGCACAATTCCTTTACCCACAGTGGCCGCCACGCTTAGATGGAAAATGAAGATGGCCACGAAGTTGAAAAAAGCGGCGAACAAAATCGCCTGCCCGGGCTTCAATACACCGGTGGAAACCACCGTTGCGATGGAGTTTGCCGCGTCATGAAATCCATTCATGAAGTCAAAAACAAAGGCCAGCGCGACCAGCATGACGACCACCCAGAGGGCTGCTTGTACATGTTCCATGTCCTGAATTCCGTCCAAGAATCAGGAGTTTTCGAGGATGATGCCCTCGATCACGTTGGCTACGTCTTCGCATTTGTCGGTAATGGTCTCCAGCAATTCGTAAATTGCCTTCAGCTTGATTACTTCGCGCACGTCCGGCTCCTCGCGGAACAGTTTGCTCATCGCAGTGCGCATGACACGATCAGCATCCGACTCCAGACGATCGATTTCTTCGCAGGTTTTGAGCGCTGCTTCCGCCGTAGCAGGTTCGGCAATATTGGCTAGCAACCGAACGGCATCGCGCAGACGCTCACAACACTTCACACTCAAGTCGGTCAGACGGACGATTTCTTCCGTCATGTGGCGCACGTCATAAAGCGCCATGGTCTCGGCCGAATCCTGAATCAGATCCGCCACATCGTCCATGGTGTTGATCAGCGAGTGGATTTGTTCACGGTCGATCGGCGTGATAAAGGTGATGTGAATCGCCTTGTTGCAATCGTGCGTGACGCGGTCAGCGGCGCGCTCAGCGTTATCCACTTCCTGGTTGTACTTTGCGCGTAGATCCAAGTCACCATAGTTGGCGACAAGTTTGGAAAAAGCCTGTGCCGCTTCAACAATCCGATCAGCATGCTGGTTGAACATCTCAAAAAAATTGCCCTCGCGGGGCAAAAGCTTGCTGAACAACATGATGGACTCCTATTGATGTTATGCGTCAAAAATATGACACTTATGCGACGAAACGGAGTTTAACGTCTCCCATGAGCCCTAACCGTTCGGAGGGAACCAATCACTACGAATAAAGCCCCGTGGCTTGCGCCACGGGGCTTCTTGATCTCGCTAAACAGGTAGCAAATTAGGCGGCAACGCCATCCTTCACCGTGGCAGCAGAGTCGACGTAATCACTGATCTTGTCAAAGTTCAGGTACTGGTAAACCTTATCGCTGGCAGCTGTCAGTACACCCATATCGGCCAGGTACTCTTCCTTGGTCGGGATGCGACCCAGCTTCGAACAGATGGCAGCCAACTCGGCAGAACCCAAGTACACAAAACTGTTTTTGCCCAGACGATTCGGGAAGTTACGGGTGGAAGTGGAGAACACGACCGCCCCCTCCTTCACCTGCGCCTGATTGCCCATGCACAGGCTGCAACCTGGCATTTCCATACGTGCACCTGCACCGCCCAGAATGCCGTAGTGGCCTTCGTCGCTGAGTTGCTTGGCATCCATCTTGGTGGGAGGTGCAATCCACAGCTTGACCGGGATGTCGCGCTTGCCTTCCATCAGCTTGGATGCGGCACGGAAGTGGCCAATGTTGGTCATGCAAGAACCGATGAACACTTCATCAATCTTGGTGCCAGCCACTTCGGCCAATGTCTTCACGTCGTCCGGATCGTTGGGGCAAGCCAGGATCGGCTCGTGAATGTCAGCCAGGTCAATTTCGATAACCGCTGCGTAGTCCGCATCGGCGTCGCCCTTGAGCAACTGGGGATCCTTCAGCCAAGCCTCTTGGGCGGCAATGCGACGCGCCAAGGTGCGCGCATCGGAGTAGCCGTTGGCAATCATCCACTTCATCATGGTGATGTTGCTGTTGATGTATTCCTGGATGGGTTCTTTATTCAGGTGCACGGTGCAACCTGCAGCAGAGCGCTCGGCAGACGCATCAGACAACTCAAACGCTTGCTCAACCTTCAGGTCGGGCAGGCCTTCAATTTCGAGAATACGGCCGGAGAAGATGTTCTTCTTGCCCTTCTTCTCGACCGTCAACAGGCCAGCCTTGATGGCGTACAGCGGAATGGCGTTCACCAAGTCACGCAAAGTGATGCCGTTTTGCATCTTGCCTTTGAAACGCACCAAGACGGACTCTGGCATATCCAGTGGCATCACGCCGGTAGCTGCGGCGAAAGCCACCAAGCCGGAGCCTGCGGGGAAGCTGATACCGATGGGGAAACGGGTGTGGCTATCGCCACCGGTGCCCACCGTGTCGGGCAACAACAGGCGGTTGAGCCAGCTATGAATCACGCCATCGCCCGGACGCAGAGCGACGCCGCCACGGGTGCTGATGAATTCGGGCAGTTCGTGGTGCATCTTCACGTCCACGGGCTTGGGGTATGCCGCGGTGTGGCAGAAAGACTGCATCACCAGGTCGGCGCTGAAGCCGAGGCACGCCAAGTCTTTCAACTCGTCGCGGGTCATCGGGCCGGTAGTGTCTTGCGAGCCAACCGAGGTCATTTTGGGTTCGCAGTAAGTACCGGGGCGCACGCCCTGACCTTCTGGCAGACCGCAGGCACGACCAACCATTTTTTGCGCCAGGCTGAAACCCTTCTTGGTATCCACCGGGTTTTGCGGCAAACGGAACAGGGTAGAAGGTGCCAGGCCCAGGGCTTCGCGGGCCTTGGAAGTCAAACCACGGCCGATGATCAATGGGATACGGCCACCGGCACGCACTTCGTCAAACAGCACATCGCTCTTGACCTGGAAGGAAGCGATTTCCTTGCCATCTTTGAAGGCCTTGCCTTCGTACGGGCGCAGTTCAACCACATCGCCCATATTCATGGAGTTCACATCCAACTCGATGGGCAATGCACCGGCATCTTCCATCGTGTTGTAGAAGATCGGGGCAATCTTGTTGCCCAGGCAAACGCCACCAAAACGCTTGTTGGGAACAAAAGGAATGTCTTCGCCGGTGAACCACAGCACGGAGTTGGTTGCCGACTTGCGGCTGGAACCGGTACCGACTACGTCACCCACATACGCCACCAGATTGCCACGGGCACGCAGGTCTTCGATGAACTTTACTGGACCGCGCTTGCCGTCTTCTTCGGGCGTGATGCCGTCACGTTTGTTCTTCAGCATGGCCAGTGCATGCAACGGGATGTCGGGGCGGCTCCAGGCGTCGGGCGCAGGAGACAAGTCGTCGGTATTGGTTTCGCCAGTCACCTTGAGGATGGACACGGTGATGGACTTTGGAACTTCGGGACGGCTGGTGAACCACTCCGCATCAGCCCAGCTTTGCAGCACGGCCTTGGCGAAAGCGTTGCCCTTGTCGGCCTTTTCCTTGACGTCATGGAATTGGTCAAACATGAGCAAAGTCTTCTTCAGCGCTTCAGCCGCTTGGGACGCAACCACAGCGTCGTCCAGCAGATCAACCAATGGGCTGATGTTGTAACCGCCGAGCATGGTGCCCAACAGTTCGGTGGCGCGTTCGCGGCTGATCAGCGCGCACTTTTCCGTACCGTGCGCCACCGCAGCGAGGTAGCTTGCCTTGACCTTGGCAGCGTCGTCCACACCGGCAGGAACGCGGTGGGTAATCAGGTCAACCAGAGTAGCCTCTTCGCCTGCGGGCGGGGCCTTCAGGAGTTCAATCAATTCGCCCGTTTGCTTGGCCGACAGCGGCAGCGGGGGAATACCCAGGGCGGCACGTTCGGCCACATGATCACGGTAAGACTTCAACATACTTCACTCCTTCATTGATAACTAAAACGATTCGATAAAACTAGTTGGCAGCTTTTTCCACTGCAATGGAAATCTCTTGTTCAGGGGCAAGACCGGCCTGGGCTACATCCTTGAACCGCACCGGCGCATCAAGCAAGCTTGGTGCCGGGCTACGAATAAGTTCTTTGGCAACGATCAACTGGTCAGCGCTTGCGCAGTCATCAGCCAGTCGCCGACCCAGTTTCTGACTCATCAACATGGACTTGTTGGAAAGTTGAAGCCAGACTACACCGGCAGCGGAGTCTTCCAGGCGAATGGCTCCGGTCAAGGTGGGCACCGGCACCATGGAATACTTTTGCCGACCCAGTTCCAAAATAAAACGGCCAGGACCACGCGCATCGGGTTTTACGCTGATATGTGCAGCCAATTCACAGGGCATTTTTCCCAGCACCACGCGATCGGCGATGGCCATTTGTTCGGGCGAGAGTTCGGGAAGAACTAACACCTTGGGTGCCGACAATCTTTTCTTGCCCTGGGCACCCGAACTCGCTGCAACAACTTTGCTGATAGATTCAGCCGATTTGCCAGTCTGTGCAGCCGCAAATTGCCCGATACCAGTCAAAAAAACGACCAGTACGACAAGCAAAGAAAGTGGAAGTTTCAGCATGGTGATTCGCCTTTGCTAATGCAAGGATGTTGAAAAATAACCATGCATTTCCACAGGAAGCGTACACCCCGTCTGATGCGCCCGCTCCAGCACCTGCCAAAAATACCTATAGCTAGCGCGGTCATGAAGCTTGCCTTGCACTGAAATGGGGGCCCACTCTTGGCGTGCCGCTTCCATCACAATGGTGCAA
>CANFNO010000179.1 GCA_947447845.1 Burkholderiales bacterium
GACTCGGTCTGGAATTCGGCCACCGACAGCCACCTCGCGCATCATTTTGATGTCCGCAATATGACCGGCAAAGCGCGCAACAAGGCTGCCATGCAGGCTGAGCTTGGTTTGACCGTGGATGCGGACGTGCCCCTGTTTACCGTGGTCAGTCGCTTGACCGAGCAAAAGGGCATGCCCTTGGTACTCTCAGGTCTGGACGAAATCCTTTCGCGCGGTGGCCAGTTGTTGGTTTTAGGCAATGGCGACACACAGTTGGAACAGGCATTCGGTCTGCAAGCAAAATCACACCCCAAGCAAGTAGCCTTCCGGATGGGCTATGACGAGTCATTTGCCCACCGCATATTTGCCGCCAGTGATGTGACGGTAGTGCCTTCCCGCTTTGAGCCGTGCGGTCTGACGCAGATGTATGGATTAAAATACGGAAGCTTGCCATTAGTGCGGCGCGTGGGAGGACTGGCGGATACGGTAACGGATACCGATCTGGAGACCCTGGACAACCAAACTGCCACTGGCTTTGTGTTTGACGCGTTCCACGTGGACGACTACCGGCGTGCCATTCGGCGCGCATTTGCCCTCTACCACCGACGTTCCGATTGGAACCGTGTGCGCCAGACGGGCATGAAAATTGCATTTGATTGGGCCAGCGCAGCCCGACACTACACCAACCTATACGAGAACCTGCTTTGACCTCTATGACCCATTTAACCGCTGTGAAACCGCTGGCCGATTTTCCCTTTGACGCTCCAGGTCGAGACCTGGAGTCGCTCAAACACGCAATCGCCAATAAGCTGATGTTCACTGTAGGCAAAGACCCAAAGGTGGCACGGCCTGAAGACTGGCTGAATGCGGCCGCTTATGCTGTGCGCGACCAGTTGGTCGAACGCTGGATGAAGACCACGCGCACCCAATACGATCAGGACGCCAAGCGGGTATATTACATGTCCATGGAGTTCCTGATTGGCCGAACCTTTGGCAATGCCATGTTGGCCCTGGGTCTGAGAGACCGGGTACGCCAGGCCCTGCTCGACTTTGGTGTGGACATGGACGCGATCACCGAATTGGAGCCCGATGCTGCGCTGGGTAACGGCGGCCTGGGACGGCTTGCCGCCTGCTTTCTGGACTCCATGGCCACGCTCAATATTGCCGGCTTTGGTTACGGCATCCGTTACGACTACGGTATGTTCCGCCAGACTATCGTTGACGGACGGCAGGTGGAGGTCCCCGACTACTGGCTGACGCACGGCAACCCCTGGGAATTTGCCCGCCCCGAAGTAACCTACCGGGTACGGTTCGGTGGACACGTTGTCAAAGAGGGCGACAAATACCATTGGGTGGATTCACATGACGTGCAGGCCATGGCCTATGACACCATCATCCCTGGCTACGACACCATGGCTACCAACACCTTGCGCCTGTGGTCGGCCAAGGCGACGCAAGAGATTGATCTGAGCGCATTCAACCGTGGCAATTACTTTGCCGCTGTGGAGAGCAAGAACCACTCTGAGAATGTGTCTCGCGTGCTGTATCCGGATGACTCCACGGACTCTGGACGCGAACTGCGCTTGCACCAGGAATACTTCTTCTGCAGCGCCAGCGTGCAAGATTTGTTGCGCCGCTTTACGAGTCGCCACGAAGGCTTTGAAGAGTTGCCTAACAAGGTCAGTATCCACCTCAACGACACGCACCCGGTGCTGGCCATTCCGGAGTTGATGCGCCTCCTGCTGGATGTGCACAATCTGCCTTGGGCGGACGCCTGGCGCCTGTGCCAACGCGTTTTCTCGTACACCAACCACACGCTGATGCACGAGGCCCTGGAGACTTGGCCCGTGAAGATGTTGGAACGCATTCTGCCGCGCCATCTGCAGATCATTTATGACATCAACGACCAGTTCCTGACCGGACTGGCACATGCCGGATTTGATTCCGAACTGCTGAGCAGGGTGTCGCTGGTTGACGAACACGGAGATCGCCGTGTGCGCATGGCCTATCTGGCTGTGCTGACCAGCCACTCCATTAACGGCGTATCGGCATTGCACTCCGAGTTGATGAAGGAATCCATTTTTGCCGACTTCGCGCACCTGTGGCCACAACGCTTTAACAACAAGACGAACGGAATTACACAGCGTCGCTGGCTGGCCCAAGCAAACCCTGCGCTCAGCGCCTTGTTGGACAAGCACATTGGCACTGGCTGGCGCCGGGACCTGACACAACTAAGCCAACTGCAACCGCTGTTGACTGGCGAAAAGGTGATTGCCGGCTTCCAGCAAGCCAAGCAGTTCAATAAGCGCCGTCTGGCAGCCTGGGTGCAAAGCCATATGGGTCTGGAGATTCCGACCGAAGCTCTGTTTGACGTGCAAGTCAAGCGCATCCACGAGTACAAGCGCCAGTTGCTCAATGTGCTGCACGTCATCACGCGCTACCAGCGAATCCTGGCAAATCCTGATGCGCCCATCGTTCCGCGTGTGGTCATTTTTGCAGGCAAGGCTGCCTCTGCGTACCACATGGCCAAGCTCATCATTCGCCTGATCAATGATGTTGCCCACGTTGTAAACAACGACCCGCGTGTAGGTGAAAAGCTCAAGGTGGTGTTCATCCCCAACTACAGCGTCAGCCTGGCTGAAATGATCATTCCATCGGCCGACCTGTCAGAGCAAATCTCCACTGCTGGCACTGAAGCTTCTGGCACCGGCAACATGAAGCTTTCGCTCAATGGCGCATTAACCATTGGCACGCTGGACGGTGCCAACGTGGAAATCTTGAACGCCGTAGGCGCGGAAAACATCTTTATCTTCGGCATGACTACGCCAGAAGTTGCCGCGACGCGCGATGCAGGCTACCAGCCCGCCAGCATTCTGGAACAGAACCCAGAACTCGGAGCGGTATTGCAGGCCATTAAGGACGGCCTGTTCAGCCCGGATGAACCCGAACGTTATCAAGCCATTTTTGACGCTCTGGTTACTTGGGGGGACAACTATCTGCTTCTGGCCGACTATGCCGCCTACATTGAGGCGCAAGAAAAGGTGGACGCAGCCTACCTCGACAAGAATGACTGGACCATCAAGGCTTTGCGCAACGTCGCTGCCATGGGTCCATTTTCGTCTGACAGAACCATCTCCGAGTACGCCGCAAAAATCTGGCATACCCCGGGGTTGACCATTTAAGTTGCCGCGCACTTCTCTTTGTGCGATAGGCCGATAGTACAAACGGCTTACAACGGAAAACTCAGTACATCGAATTGCCCAGGCTCTTATGCCTGGGCAATTCCTTTTTAAAAAGCAAATCCCGTACACCATCAACAAAGCAACACTTGTTGATGGATTCATTTGCATTGATCAAGTGTCTCGCCAATTTAGACCGCAATCTCGGGCGCAGACTTAAGAGCGTGATCAAGACTTAAAAACAGTTTCTTCGCAGAATGCCTTGGATGCTGAATCCCTTTCGGATAGATGCGTAAGCCAGCGGCTTCTAGCGCACGAATTGCCTGACGCATTCGCTAGTGACCAGTAGGGCGAACTCATCCGTGCCGATTTCTGCAGTGACTAGGGGGCCATGCCAGCCCACCCTGAAGCACCCCGACAAACTTAGCCGGAACCACAGGGCTCGCATTTCCCGCCGCTGACGAAGACAACCCAAATAGGAACACCGCCATGACCACACTTGCCCCCGCCAGCAATCAGCAATCAGTGGGCCAAGCCCAACTTCTGGCGCAAGCCGACACGGCCGCACATGCAGCAGTTAACCATTCCGGCATCAGCGTAGTGAACCTGGTACCCGGCCAATCAGGCACGGTCAAGATTCAGGCTGGCCAGCACCTCTCGGTGCGTCGGCCCGTCAAGCATGGAACCGAAGGTCGATCAGAGGTGCCAGACAATCTGATCGCAATTCGACGCGGTGACGCCCTGAATCTGCGATACGCAGACGGCAGCACACTGACCATTGAAAACTTTTATGCGGCCTGTACCGACACCAGCGTCTGCAGTGTCAACCTGGCTAGTGATAGCGCAGCCGGTATTGACTTTGCCGCCAACACCTCGAGCGGCGGCGTTACGACTGCTGATGGCGGCACCCTGGTTTACGCCCATGGTGACCACGACATCCTCATGTCCATGGCGAAAGACCAAAGTAGTCTTCTGGCTACTTTTGCGGATTTGGGAAATGCTGGTGTGCAGACCTATTTGCCACACTCCTCTTCACTCCTGCCTCTGCTGCTTTTAGGGGCCGGAGCGCTGGCCTTGGCTGGCGGCTCTACAACGAGCTCTGGATCAAGCGGAATCGATCCGGCAGTGGCCAATGCTGCCTTGGCGCAAGATGCCATTCAAAAAGCGGCCGAGGGAAATACGGCAACCGGCACGTCGCCGTCTGAATCCACCTATTTATCGGCGGGCATTGCAGGTGTTGATGCCAGCAATTTAGCGGCCATGAATAGTGCCTTGAATAGCGCCCCCGTGATTGGTGCCAGCGTTAACACCAAGGCAAAGGTGCAAGCTTTAGTTGACGCGTACAAGGTCATCCTCTCTGAGGCCAATGGCACCGCTGTTGATGCCACCCCTGGCGCCAACCCCTCTGCCTCACAATATGCAACCATCGGCGCCAACATCGGCGCGGCGAGCACGGATCCCGAGAACCTGTCACTCCTCAACAGCATCGTGGGCGCACAAAGCAGCAACGGTGTGGACTCGATTCCCGAAATCGAAGAACTTGCGCGCATAGCCAACGCCGTGGCCAGTCAGGCCGCTGGTACAGCCGGCTTGACCATGGCCGAACTGACTGCCATCGGCATAACTGGCGTCAGCGCACTCTCGCCCGTAGAAATCAAGAACATCTTGAACGCGATCAGTGGCACTCCAGATAGCGGCACTGGCGTTGATACGCTGGTCGAGTTGCAGGACCTGGTGGATGGTTCGTTGCGCTTGACGGCACGGTCCAAACCAGCGTCCGCACCTGCGAGCTATGTCGACAACGTGGGCAACATTCAAAACCCCATAAGCACAGCACCAACCACCGATGACACGACACCCGGCATCAACATTGGCGCACTGCCTGCTGATGTGAGCGGTGCCGTGCTCTACGTGGACGGCATTCTGGTACCCGCAAGCTATGACCCCGTCACCCGTGCGCTTACGCCCACTGGCCCTGTGACTACAGGCGTGCTTCACACCTTTGGCTTTGGCTATATGGACGCTGCAGGCAACACCAGCGCCTCCAGCCCGACTATCGCAATTACGGTGGACACCACGCCGCCAGCCGTACCCACAAACGCACCCCTAAATTATGTGGACAACGTGGGCACCATCACCAGCACCACAAGCACCGCACCCACCACCGATGACACGACACCCGGCATCAACATTGGCGCACTGCCTGCCGGTGTGACCGGTGCCGTGCTCTACGTGGACGGCATTCTGGTACCCGCAAGCTATGTCGCCAGCACCGGTGCGCTTACGCCCACCAGCCCTGTGACCGCAGGTGTGCTTCACACCTTTGGCTTTGGCTATGTGGACGCCGCTGGCAACACCAGCGCCTCCAGCCCTACCATTGGCATCACGGTGGACACCACAGCACCATCCGTACCCTCAAGCGCACCCTCAACCTATGTTGACAACGTGGGCAGCATTACCAGCAACGCAAGCACCGCACTCACCACCGATGACACGACACCCGGCATCAACATTGGCTCACTGCCTGACGGCGTGACAGGCGCCGCGCTCTACGTGGATGGCATTCTGGTGCCCGCAAGCTATGTCGCTGGTGTGCTTACGCCCACCAGCCCCGTGGCTGCTGGCGTGCTTCACACCTATGGCTTCGGCTATGTGGATGCCGCTGGCAACACCAGCGCCTCCAGCCCGACCCTCGGCATCAAGGCTCCACCCGCGGCGACTATCACTCACTATGTGGACAACGTGGGTACGGGCCTGGCCGCTGGCAACTTCAACTCTGGCACCACCACGGACGACACCACACCTGTTTTGAATGGGACTTTCGTATCGGCATCATCTTCCGATTTCGACGTGGTGCACATGGTGCACATATATGACGGCACGACGCTGCTTGGCGATGCCACATTTTCTGGTACCAACTGGGTCTACCGCTTCCCCACATCGACCCCTTTGACTGACGGCAGTACACATAGCTACACCGCTGTCGCCGTCGACGCGGCGGGCAATGCGGGACCTGCTTCCAACGCCTTCACGCTGGCCGTGTCTTCTCCTTACGAAAGACTGTCCAATGCAAACATCACCGGATCACTTGCCGGATGGACAAC
>CANFNO010000180.1 GCA_947447845.1 Burkholderiales bacterium
ACCTGCCACATGGGCGCCACCCGCGACCAGAAGGTGACGCACGATGTGGGTGAGCGCATCTCCTGGACGCTACGCCCCGCCGTTTCCACCAAGCTGAACATGATCCGCCTGGCGAGTGGCGATGAGTTTGACCAACCCGAAGGCAAGCCATTGCCAGCAATCGGCGATGCGCTCAAAGGTTCCACGGTGAAGGAAATCCTGACCTGGGATCAGCGCCGCGACAAGATGAAAGACGTCTGCTCCGCCTGCCACGGCAAGCGCACCGTTGAAGGCCATTACAAGCAGTTTGACGATGTGGTGGATCTGTACAACGACAAGTACGCCAAGCCGATTGCCGCCGTCATGAAAGAGCTGGAAGACAAGGGCTACCTGAGCAAAGAGCCGATGGACGCCAAGATCAAGTGGACCTGGTTCGAGATCTGGCACCACGAAGGCCGCCGCGCCCGCCACGGTGCCTCCATGAGTGGCCCGGACTTCACCTGGTGGCACGGCATTTACGAAGTGTCGCAACACACCTACTTCAAGTGGATTCCGGAGCTGAAAGAAGTGGTCATGAAGAAGGACGGTAACGAAGATTTTGCCAACGCCCTGCTGGACAAATACTTCAAACCGATTGCCGGACACGACTGGTTCTTTAACGGCATGGGCCCCAAGGCCATTGAAGAGGTTCGCCGGGGCTATGAAGACCGCTATGGCAAGGGTTCGCTGAAGTAAGCCCACTATGAAGCAAGTGACTTACTTCCCCGCCCTGTTACTGGGCCTGTCTCTGGCGCTGTTTCTGGCCCTGCCCGGGGCCAGCCTGGCCCAGGCCGCACCGACCGCCGAGCCCCCATCCGTTGACATGGAACTGAAGCTAGCGGGTCAGCAGCTGTCCAACAACGACTTTGCTGCCTGCATCCCCAGCTACCAGCACATCATCGGTCTGGACCCGGGCAGCGTGCGGGCCTGGTTGGGCCTGGGGTTTGCATATTTGCACACTGGAAAAAACAGCCTGTCGATGGCGGCCTTTGCGGAGGCCATGCGGTTGGACCCGAGCAAAAAGGCTGCGCTGCAACCCTTGCTTGCCAAGTTGCAGTCGCCATGAAAAGCGCCTGCACTTGGAACACCTGGGTCGTTAGGGGCAATATGCGATCAGTCGCTTCAGGTCCAGAATTTGAATTTCGCGCTTGCAGAGCTTTATCAAACCCGCGTCTTCTAGTTCGTGGAGCACGCGCGAAAAGTATTCCGGTGTCAGCGATAGGCGTGACGCAATGGTGGCCTTGCTGGCGGTCAGCACCACCGTGAGCGGCCCCTCGGTTTCACTTGGAAATTGCGATTCCGAATCGCGCAGCAAGTAGCCAATCAGACGCTGCATGCCGCTTTGCAGGGTGTAGCCCTCGACATCGCGAATCAGCCCGTGCAAGCGACGTGAAATGCCCGCCAACATACTCATCGCCAATTGTGGATCGCGCTTGATTTCAAACTCCACCACCTCCTTGCTCACCTTCAAGAGCAGACTCTCGCTGAGGGTCTGGGCGCTTACCCGATATGGGCAGCCCAAGAACATGAAGCCCTCGGCAAAGCTGTTGCTGGGCTCAATCAATTCAATGACCTTCTCTTGCCCGGTGGGTGTTGCAACAAACAACTTGACCTTGCCGGTTACCACCACATAGAAGGCCTGGCACATCTCTCCCGCCACAAAAATGGAGGCCCCCCGGGCAAACGAATGTATAGTGCAACCGACTTCAAGACCCTGCAGTTGTTTGCTCGACAGACTGCTAAACAAGGGCAGAACCGAGAGGTATTGCGCGATATTGAATTGAGCGGGGTTCATTTCTGGAGCCTTATTTCAATGAAACGGGTGACTAGCCTAAGGTCATGCAAAGAAGACATTCACTTTCCACCAAACTTGTCACCATCGGCACTGTACTGCTGATCGTTGCATTGCTATCCATCGGGCTGACACTTTGGGTCACCTGGCAGTTGGAAGGCGGAGCTGCGGCGGTCAACGAAGCGGGACGCATGCGCATGCAGATCTGGAGGCTCAACAGCACTGCGCAATCAAAGCATTCTGAGCAGGCCGTTGCTGATTTGGTCACTGAGTTCAGCCAAAGCCTGGAGCTACTGAAGGCCGGTGATCCGGGCAGGCCGTTGTTCATGCCGCTTAACGACGAAGTGGATAAGCGGTTTCAAATTGTCCAGGCGCGTTGGGCGGAACATCGAGGTATTTGGTTGGGCGAGTCCCCGCCCGACGTGGATCGGTCCCTGATCGCCACCTCAGAAACGGTAGCCGCTGTGGACACTCTGGTCACCGCGATAGAGCAGCAACTCTCACGCCTGACCGCCATCCTCAATCTGTTCCAGTTTGTCATGATGGCGCTTGCCATTGCCGGTGCCGTCATCATGCTTTACACCGGTTATCTGTATGTCATCAACCCTCTGGAAAATTTGCAGCATGCGTTGCGCAGCATCCAGAACGGAAACTTCAAAGCCCGTGTGGAGGTCGACACGGATGACGAATTCGGCCAGGTTGCGGATGGGTTCAATGGCATGGCGTCCGAACTCCAGGGCCTCTACGATGGACTGGAAACCCAGGTCAAAGTCAAGACACAACACATCGAAGCACAGCGTGCGCGACTCGCATCTCTGTATGAGATCAGTGCCTTTTCGGCAAGTGCTTCAAGCATCGAAGAGCTATCGCGTGGATTTGCCAAGCGGGTGCGCGCAGCAATTGGTGCGGATGCCGCCGTGGTTCGCTGGTCTGATGATGCCAATCAGCGTTACCTCATGCTGGCTGCGGACTGCTTCCCGCAAGAGATGTTGGATTCCGAACGAAGTCTGTTGTCTGGTGCTTGTGCCTGCGGCAACCTGAAGCCCGATGCGCGAACCCGTGTCATTCCCATCGTGGATCAGGATGCCTCACCCATGCGTGCCTGTGCACGCGCGGGCTATGTGAATATCGTCAGCGTACCGGTCCGGCTACAACAGCGCTTGCTTGGGGAAATCGACCTGTTCTTTCGCAACGTGGTGGAACTCAACCCGGAAGAGAAGGAGCTTCTGGACGCACTCGCCAGCCATCTGGCCAGCGGCTTGGAGAGCTTGCGGGCAGCAGCGCTGGAGCGTGAAGCAGCGGTGGGCGAGGAGCGTGCCTTGCTGGCGCGCGAGTTGCATGACTCGATCGCCCAATCCCTGTCGTTTCTGAAAATTCAGGTTCAGCTTTTGCGCAATGCGTCGCGCAACGTGCAGCCGGAAAAAGTACAAACCGCGCTGGATGAGTTGGACACGGGACTGCGGGAAAGCATCAACGACGTGCGTGAACTGTTGGTGCATTTCCGGACCCGCACCAACACCGATCATGTGGAAGCAGCCTTGCAGGAAACGCTGCAAAAATTCAAACACCAGACGGGTTTGACCACGCACTTTCAGGTCAGCGGCGATGGCATTCCACTGCCAGCGGATGTGCAGGTGCAAGTGCTGCATGTGATTCAGGAGGCCTTGTCCAATGTTCGCAAACATTCCCAGGCCACGCAGGTTTTTCTGGATGTCACCAAGGGCGAAGAATGGCGCTTTGTTGTCCGCGATGATGGTTGCGGCTTTGGCCCGGACATGCGTGATCGGCAAACTGTCCATGTGGGTCTGAAAATCATGCAGGAGCGTGCCAGCCGGATCGGGGCTTCGGTGCAAGTGCAATCGGAATTGGGCAAGGGCACCACGGTGCAGTTGAGCCTGCCTGCCCATCCCGTGTCCGGCGCTAGTCTGGGCAGCTTGACACTGGGAGCAGAGGAGCTGGCTGCCATGAACATGGCGGTTGATTAAGGCACAGCACAGGGCCGAAGTGCACTGTTTGCCAACCACCGACAATACCGCCCATGAATCCCATCAAATTGCTGGTCATCGATGACCACACCCTTTTCCGTCGTGGCTTGGTATCTCTGCTTTCACAGGATGGCCGCTTCCGCTTGGCAGGTCAGGCCGGTGATATGGGTGAGGCCCTGCGATGCTGTGAAGAGAGTCCGGATGTGATCCTGCTGGACAACCATTTACCCGGTGTTCGCGGTATCGACGGCATCCCTGCACTGAAGGATGCGTATGCCGGTGCGCGCATCCTCATGCTGACAGTGAGTGAGAATGAAGAGGACCTGGCTGCCGCCATGCTGGCCGGTGCCGACGGCTATCTGCTCAAGACGGTGGAGACCGAGCAACTCTGTGATTCCATTGAAAAGGTGCTGATGGGCGAATGCGTCATCAGCCCGGACATGATGACCAAGTTTGTGACCGCGTTTCGCTCCAAGTCTCCCACGCAAAAAGTGACGCAAGAGTCCCAATCCCCGGTGAACTCGGCAGAGGCGGCAGCGGTGGATTCGCTCTCCGTGCGGGAGCGCGAGATACTGGTTCTGATCGCGCGCGGTGACAGCAATAAGCTGATTGGCCGTGAACTCGATATTGCCGAGACCACAGTCAAGGTGCATGTGCAGCACATCTTTCGCAAGCTCAATCTGAACTCGCGCGTGCAAGTGGCGGTGTACGCTGCGGCGCGCGGTTTGGGTTGATGCAGATCAGCCTTTAGTGCTTCATTGCAGGCACTACTACTTCAGAACTAGAGCGCCTCAGGTGCCCTAGTTCTTTTTAGGGCAATCACGCGTTCCTTGGGAGGATATTCACCAAGCACCTAAAGCCCGAAAGTCATGCCTATCCCAATAGGAGTGTGCATGGCTGCAGAAATTAAAAACTCAAAACAAGCCTGGTCTGTGCTGATCGTCAGCACGCTGGCCTTCACGGTGTGTTTCATGGTCTGGATGATGTTTGGCGTGATCGGTATTCCGATCAAGAAGATGCTGAACCTCAACTCCACCCAGTTCGGCCTCTTGACCGCGATGCCGGTGCTGACCGGCTCGCTGATTCGGGTGCCTCTGGGCATCTGGACCGACCGCTATGGCGGACGCATTGTGATGGCCTGCCTGATGGCCATCACCGTGCCCGCCATCTGGATGATGGGCTACGCCACCGAGTACTGGCACTTTCTCACCATCGGCTTGTTCGTCGGCCTGGCGGGGGGCTCTTTCTCGGTCGGCACGCCTTACGTGGCGCGCTGGTTTCCGCGCAGCCGCCAGGGCATGGCCATGGGCGTCTACGGTGCCGGCAACTCGGGTGCAGCGGTCAATAAATTTCTGGCGCCGGTGTTGCTGGTGGCCTTTGGCTGGACCATGGTGCCCCACGTGTATGCGGCCATCATGCTGGGCACGCTGGTGCTGTTCTGGACCTTCAGCTATAGCGACCCGGACCACCATGTGGCCAGCAACGTCAAGTTCATGGACCAACTCAAGGCCCTGAAGGATCCCAAGGTCATCAAGTATTGCCAGTACTACAGCATCGTGTTTGGCGGCTATGTGGCCATGTCACTGTGGATGGTGCAGTACTACGTGGGCGAGTTCGGTCTGGACATCCGCATTGCCGCGTTGCTGGCTGCCTGCTTCTCGCTGCCTGGTGGTGTGTTGCGCGCATTCGGCGGCATTCTCTCCGACAAATACGGTGCCCATTCCGTCACTTGGTGGGTGCTGTGGGTGAGCTGGGTTTGCCTGTTTCTGCTGTCCTATCCGCAGACCGATTTCACCATCATGACGGTGACCGGCCCGACCACTTTCCACATCGGTTTGAACGTCTACCTGTTCACCGGGTTGATGTTCATCCTGGGCATTGCGTTTGCCTTTGGCAAGGCCAGCGTCTTCAAGTACATCAGCGACGACTACACCCACAACATCGGCACCATCAGCGGCATCGTCGGCCTGGCCGGCGGCCTGGGCGGCTTTGTGCTGCCCATCATGTTTGGCGCGCTGATGGACCTCACCGGCATCCGCTCCAGCGCCTTCATGCTGATGTACGGCGTGGTTTGGGTGTCGCTCATCTGGATGTACTGGACCGAGGTGCGCAGCCGCCAGGTCATGGGCCGCAACGACGGCGCATTGCAGCCGCAAGCCTGAATCTCTTTTCACCGAAAGTAGCAAATGAATACCAAAACACAAAGCGGCGCGGACATTGCCGACTGGCGTCCCGAGGATGAAAAATTCTGGGAAAGCACTGGCAAAAAAATTGCCTACCGCAACCTCTGGATCTCGGTGCCGGCGCTGCTCTGCGGCTTCGCCATCTGGGGCATGTGGGGCATCATCACGGTGCAGATGCTGAACCTGGGTTTCCCGTTCACGCAGGCAGAGTTGTTCTCACTGACCGCTATCGCCGGACTGGCCGGTGCCACCATGCGCATCCCGGC
>CANFNO010000181.1 GCA_947447845.1 Burkholderiales bacterium
ACCGCCAAGAATGTGATTCAGGCCTATCGCGTAGGCAATGCGCGCATCACAAGTTACGTGGACCAGCGCTGGGCCAATGCAGTGGAAAAAGTGGGCGGCCAACTCAGCGCCGACGTTCGCAACAATGCAGTAGCCGCTGAAAAGAAGGTCTCTGCCTACTACACCAAGAGCGTCGTTCTGGGCACCGATGGCGCGGACTTGGCAGTGAGCAAGGTTCTGATGCTGGTCGACAAGAGCGTCGCCCAGGTTGCAGCTAACGCCAGCCGTTTTGAAAAGGCCACAGGCTTCACGGCACTGAACACCATCGCCTCCGTAGCCGTTCCCGCCGCAGTGGCGGTCAGCGGCGTGGCCTTCAAAGTGGAAGCCAAATCTGACCAACTGGTTCGCAGCATTGCCGGCGTCAAGCCCCGGGCCAAGCGCGCCGTTGCCAAGCGCGCTGCCGCGACCAAACCGCGTGTTGCAGCGAAGGCCGCCAAGACAGTGAAGGCTGCCGTCGCGAGCGAGTGAGCCTTCAGGGAGAGACTGTTACCGGCTTGGCCACCAGCCGCTTTGGTGACAGGTATTCCTGCAGGTAGATATCAAAGGGCATGGTGTCGGCCGCTTCAATGTCGGCCTGATCCCGCACCGACTTCGCGCTTTGCGCAGCCCAGGACGCTGCATCGGCCTCGGTCATCGGCAAGTCCAAAGTGGCTTGCCGGGTCTTGATCGACTGGGCTCGCACAAAGGCCACAAACGAGCCGTCAAACTCGTCTTGCACCGCTTTCAGAACGCGCGCCGAGGGCGTGGTTTCAGGGTGTTGCAGGGCATGCTCTGCGTCCAGCACGGCGCGCGAATAATCGTCTGTAGCAAACTCCGCATCCATTTGCGCGGCAATGGGTTTTAGTTCCTGCACGATCTCCAGGCCCCAGGCGGTTAGCGTCATTGTGCCCTGGCCTTTTTCCAATTCCAGACCAGGCTCGCGACCACGCTCGGCAGCACGATGCTGGTTGCGTGCGATGGCGGAAATTTCCTGTGGTGAGTCATCCGGGCTATCGGACTGCAGACAATGCAACAAGAAAACGTCCAGGAATTTCAAAGTCTGCGCCGTAATGCCCACCGGCTCAAACGGATTCAGATCCATCAACCGCACTTCCACGTATTCGACACCCCGCTCGCGCAGCGCGTGCAAGGGGCGCTCGCCCGGGAATATCACGCGCTTGGGCCGAATCGTGCCGTAAAACTCGTTTTCAATCTGCAAGAGCGTGGTCTGCAATTGCCGATAACTGCCATCCGCAGACTTGACACCAATTGCTTCGTACGCGGCATAAGGCTGCGTAAGGGCCTGCTGAAGCGAGCTTGCATAGCCCGCCAGGCTGTTGTAACTCACAGCTAGCGATGCTTGCGCATCGCTCTGGTAGCCCAGGCGACCCATGCGCAAGGAGGTCGCATAGGGCAAATACATGGTGCCCTGATTCAAAGGCTGCAACTGGTGCTGCCGCCCCGCCACAAAGGTCGAGCAGACAGCGGGTGAGGCGCCGAACAGGAACAGCGGCAAGAATGCGTGGCGGCGAAAATTGCGGATCAGCCCGAAGTAGGCCTCATTCGACACCTCCGGCACACTCCAGTTGTAATGGATGCCCGAGATGGTCTGCATGCGACGGCCATAGCGATAGCCCAGGCCGCTGCGGTAAACCGTCTTGGCGCGTCCCACGTTGGACGTGCCGTATTGGCCCAACGGGATCTCGTCATCCGCCGGCAGGCCGCACGGCATGCTGGAGACCCAGAGCATTTCATCGCCCAAAGCGCGCAGGGTGAATTGCTGAATCCGGTTGAGTTCATCCATGCAGTCTTTCGCACTGGCATGAACACTGGTGATGAGTTCAACCTGCGACTCACTGAAATCGGTGGTGATGTGCGGGTGCGTCAACGCTGACCCCAAGGCAATCGGGTGCGGCGTGAAGGCCAAACGGCCATTGAGCTGCGAACGCAAACTTTCCTTTTCTAAACCGCGCCGAATTCCTGTCAGGCGTTTGCGGGCGACCAATGCGGGCCCCTGAGAATAATTGTCCATAGCCGTGGCCCTTTGTTCTTTTCTGCGGGCGCAAAGTTAACACAGGCGCAGCAATTGCGCTCCTCAAGGACAAGTTTGCCGTGCCTCTTGCGCCGATTCACATGAATACGAGACAAAACACATGGGGACGACCTGACGTGAATCAAGCAGGCACTCTTTTGGTGAAGCACAATAGAGGCAAATAGAGGCAATATGCAATCGTTGGAAAATGTAGTCTGGTCCGTGATGCTGGGTGGTCTGCTCACCATTGGCACCATGGCGGTCATAGATGTGCTCAGGAGTCGCAGCCTGTCGTCTTGGCGCAGCTTGGTGTTTTTGTTCATTACCGCCAGTAGCTGCGTTTTGCTCTCAGGCCTGCCGGAGGATTTGTTTCCCTGGCTACCCGCAACACCGGTGCTTATCCTGAAAGCCAGTCTGGGCCCCTTGAGCGGCGCCATGGTGCTGCTTTATCTTGGGCAATGGCTGGGATCAGCCGCAGACGATCGCCTGGTTTTTCACACCATCTCGTCAGGCTCCAAGGCTTTGGTGATTTGCGCAGTCCTCATTACGGGCATGTCGACCGTGCTGCCTCACGACTATGAGAAAGAAATCCTGCTCTTTGCAGCCATTCTCTCGGCGCTGGCGGTTTTGATGGCGACCGTAACTTCGCTTCGCGCCGCGCAGTTGGGCGACCGCATGGCGCGCGACATGACCATTGGTTGCATGTTTATGGCCATTTCGACCTCAGGTCTTTATGCCCATCAACTGCTAGTGGACAACACTGATTTTGTACTTTGGGTCCTCAGCGCCTTTAGCACCGTGATGTTCTTTCTGACCATGGTCAATCTGGCGATTCGCCACAATCGTCAGATTCGCAGATTGGAGCGGCTTTCCGGCATTTCGCAAGGTATGGACCCCGCCACAGGTTTGCCCCGGGGCTCGGTGCTGCTGTCCAAGGTGGACGATGCCTTCTGGCGCAGTGCACGGCTCAAAACCAGTTGCACCGTGATCTGCTTGCATCTGCGCAACCTGTACGAACTCAGCGACGATGCCGGCCACCATGTAGACCAGCAAATTCTTGCTGCGATGTCAGCCCGCATGCGTCGTGCCGTCGGCTTTCGCTGCGTCGTCGGGCTCTACCATCCACGCTGTTTTGTGGTGGTCATGTCGGCGGTCAAACAACCCCAGATAGTCGACAGAATGGCCGAACGCCTGCGGACCTTGATGTGCAAACCGCTGGACGTGGTGGGACAAAACGACGCCATCCATTCCTTTATTCCACAGTTCAGCGTCGGCGCCGTAACGGTGACGGCAGCGAATGCGATTCCCACCCAGGTTATTGACGAGGCCGAGCAAATCGCGCTGTCCGGTGAGCGTGAAACACCGCCCGACGTTGAAACCGTCCACAGCACACTAAGCGCCCGGTGACTACCCTTCGCCACAAGGCGAGGGGTTGCAGGACAGCGCCGGGGTGCTTTGAAGTGGCTATTGCGGTTTGAGCATTGCCATAGCGCGCCCCACCTCATGCCCGCCTTGGGCGGAACCGTTGGGCGGCACCATTTCGGCGGTGCGGTCACGCACCTGCTCCATCTGTTCAGCCAGACGCTCAGCAGACTGCCCGTCCAGCCCGATCCATGCACCCTGCGTCAGGGTAATGTGTGCGGCTTCCACGTTGCCGGCACCCGCGCACAGCACGGTTCGCGTGGGTGCATCCTGCCCCACCAACACCAGCATGGCCGGGGATACCGCCTGGGGCTGTAGCGCGGCCAGTATTTCAGCGGGCATCAGGTCTTCGGTCATGCGCGTGGCGGCCGTGGGCGCCAGGCAATTGACGCGAATGTCGTGCTTTGCGCCTTCCAGCCCGAGCGTCTGCATCAAGCCAACCAGCGCCAGCTTGGCAGCGCCATAGTTGCTCTGACCAAAGTTGCCATAGAGGCCTGTGCTGGAAGTGGTCATCAAAATGCGGCCGTATTTTTGTTCGACCATGTGGGGCCAGGCGGCTTTGGTGCAATGCACTGCACCCATCAAGTGCACATCCAGCACCAGACGGAAGTCGGCCAGGTCCATCTTGGAAAATGTCTTGTCGCGCAGAATGCCGGCGTTGTTGACCACGATGTCGATGCGGCCCCAGGTATCCACCGCCTGTTTGACCATGGCCTGCACGGCATCCCAATCCGTGACCGAGGCACCGTTGGCGATGGCTTCGCCACCGGCGGCACGAATCTCTTCCACCACATGCTCTGCAGCCGTGAGCGAGCTGCCTGAGCCGTCCCGCGCTCCACCCAGATCGTTGACCAGCACCTTGGCCCCACGCGCCGCCAGTGCCAAAGCATGTTGGCGACCCAAACCACCACCGGCGCCGGTCACAATTGCCACGCGACCTTTGAAATCAATCGTCATTCAAAACTCCAAAAAAATGCCATTCTTTTATCTGACAATAAGTCAGCCATTCTTGGCTGCAGCAAGACCCCACCCATGGAAATAAGCTCCGAAATCGTTCTTACACCACCACGGGATGCCGCCACCGTCATCATTCTCAGGGATAGCCCTTTGGGCCTTGAAGTATTTTTGGTCAAACGCCACGGTCTGTCTGATGTGCTGGGCGGCGCCTATGTTTTTCCGGGCGGCAAACTCGACGACAGCGATCTGCAGTTGGCCAGCATCGCCCATCTGGACCAGGACTCGCATGCCTTGCATAGCGCGCTGGGCGAGCCGGACTTGCCTCTGGACGTGGCACGCGGCTTGTATGTCGCTGCGCTGCGCGAAGCGTTTGAAGAGTGCGGCGTGCTGTTTGCACAGGACACTGCGCACCGGCATAGTCTGCAGCTCGCAGAGCAAATCAAGGCCGGGCAATCCTTCAACGCGGTACTGGGGCACTTGCAATTGCGCCTGCAGACACAGGCCCTGCAGCCGTGGTCGCGCTGGATCACACCCAAAATGCCTTCCATCTCCAGCAAGCGCTTTGATACGCGCTTCTTTGTGGCTGCGCTGCCAGCCGAGCAGATCGCCAGCCACGACAACGTGGAAACCACCGAAAGCGTCTGGCTGCCGCCGCGCATGGCACTGGAGCAATACTGGGACAACCAAATCGCCCTGGCGCCGCCGCAAATCATGACGCTGGCCCACCTCTCGCGTTACCCCAATGTGGCCAGCGCCCTGCATGCCGCGCGCAGCACACAGCCAGCGTTGATTGCGCCTGAGCCCTTTGACGACCAGGGTGAGCGCGTTCTCTGCTACCCCGGTGACCCGCGCCACAGCACTAGCACACGGGCCATGCCAGGCCCTACACGCCTGCGCTATCGCAACAAGCGCTTCGAACCCGACGGCGGCTTCACGGCCCTGTTCGCATGAACCTTATAGGACGTCGGGCAATCTATGCCTTGCTCGTGCCACTGGCACTGGCAGGCTGTTCGAGTGCACCCGTGCAAGTGCAAGCCCCGCCTTCTGCGCAGGCACCTTCCGAGCCAGAGATCCCTTCGCGATTGACATTGGAGCAGTCCAATGACGTCACCTTGCATGCCATCAGCCTGGTCGGCACCCCGTATCGCTGGGGCGGAAATACGCCGGAAACTGGTTTTGACTGCAGCGGCCTGATCGGTTACGTCTACAAATCAAGCGCAGGTGTTCTGTCGCCGCGCACGGTTGCGGCGCTGACCTACTGGGGGCAACCTGTGCCGACCGCCTCGGTGCGTACCGGCGATCTGGTGGTGTTTACACAAAACGGTGTGGCCAACCATGCCGGCATCTATGTGGGTGAGGGGCGTTTTGTGCATGCGCCTTCCAAGGGCGGCGAAGTGCGGCTGGACACCTTAAATTCCAAATACTGGGCCAAGCAGCCCGTTAGCTACCGCCGCCCGTAATCAGGGCAGGCCACTTAGGCCAGGATGGCCAGCACGCTGACAAACACCACTTTGATCAGCAGCCAGGTGCCCACCACCAGTGCCCACGATTTCCATTTCACACGCGGGCCGTTCCATGTGTTCTCGGCCAAAGTAAAGACCACGGCACAGGCTAGCCCAAATAGCAAACCCAACAAGGCCTGCATCAGTTTGAGCTGCCACCAGGGTTCGGGGCCATCGCCCACGGGCACGAAAACATGCACTGCCAAACCGAAGATCAGCCAGCGCGCCAGATAGCCCCACCAGCGGGTCCACCGCCCGGCACCTACCGGGGGCCAATGTGCATCATGCGGAGTGGTCGAGTG
>CANFNO010000182.1 GCA_947447845.1 Burkholderiales bacterium
CGCTTGAGCACAACCGTGGCAAAACTCACGGGTCCCGGGCGCTGGATGGCGCCGTAGTTGCGCCCACCTACCTTGATCACTTTGGGCTCCATAGTGGCTTCCAACCCGGTGCATTCAGCAAAGGCGCCGCTGCATATTTCGACCGCACCAGTTCCGCCGACCTGCCGGAAACTGATCTCAAAGCGAAACACCTGCAGGGGTGGGTTCTTGACCGGATCTTCGCTCATGCCATTTCCCGCGAGGTGCTGCTGCTCGCCGTGTTGCCCAGATTGAGCACCACGGTGATACGTTCGATGGACACGGCCGGGCGCACGGAGATCTCGACAATCAGGCGCCCGTTGTCCAGGTCGTTCTGCGTCATGGTGCTGTTGTCGCAGCGCACGCTGAAGGCGTCCGACACGGTGACACCGGCGAAGGCGCCCTCGTGCCAGAACGCCATCAGCATGTCCTCGATCGTGCGGCGCAACTGCGCCCACAGTGCCTGGCCATTCAGACCGAAAGCGACCGAATCGCCCGCCGCACGCGCACAGCGCACGATGGTTCCCATCAGACGGCTGGCACCCCCAAAGCGCCAAGCCTCGTGCACCGAGGTGGTCACATCCGACTGCAGGGCCCACCCATCGGGGGACTGCGCGATGACACAAATATGGCGGGCCAGTTTTTCGGTCGGGCTGTCCACGCCCAGCCCCCAGGCGGGCACAGGCTCGGCGCCCACCACGTCGCGCAGTCGCGGCATGGAGAAGTTGCCCGCCACCGAGCGGAAGCTGCCTCTGAGCACCGCGCCTGCGGCAATCAAACCCGCCAGCACGCCGTCCGGGGACTCCAGGGCCTCCGGTAAATCGGTCGACTCGCGCGTGCGCAGCCAGGGCCAGGCCAGTTGCACAAAGGCACTGGCCACGCCAGGGTCCGAGCCGCCCACATTGCCATCCGCGCGCAAGACGCCGATGCGCTGCAAATAGGCCAGCATGTCGGCCTGCGCGTGAATGCGCCCGGCGCCGCTGACACGCCGGGTATCCAGGTCGGGCAGAGGCAGGGCCGCGATCAACTGCACTTCACGCTGGTGCTGCGCCAGGAAGCCGCGCGCTGCAGATATCGCCAGCTTCCAGGCAGCAAAGCCGCGACTGTCCAGACGCGGGGCCGGCAGATTGCGCAGGCTGGTGTCGGGCTCGACGGGCTCATCGCTGCTGCACTCTACAAACACTTCGGGCAAGGCGGGTGGCGTGGGTACCAGTTCCGGCTCGGGTGGCTCAAAGGTGCAGGCGTCGGCCAGGTCAGGCAAGACCAGCATGCTGTTCTCGCGCAGGCCATAAAGATGATGAATGCCTTGCCAGGAGGCGGGGTTGTAAGGCTCAAAAGGTGCCTCGGGTGCGCCGCGATCTGCAAAGTCCGGCAGCATGCGGCGCATGCGCGTGCGCCGCAGTGCGGCCCGGCGCGCACCTGATTCCAGAAACGGCCAGGGGTCACCCACGCGGATGACAATGGCACGCTTGCCACCGCGCGCAAAAAAGCTGCGCACAGCGGCACCCAGATAGGTCGCGCAGGTGGCCGCTTCACCTTCTTTGAGCGGCCGCGCTTCCCACGCGAAAAGCTGGTCAAACACATTCCAGCTATCCAGCGTGATGGGCAAGTTTTCCAGGGCTTCGATCTGCCTTGCCGGGCGCGCCCAGACCCCGTCCAGCCAACCGGCCACGGTCAGCTGCGCACGCAGCGCAGCGGGTAGCGGCTGCTCGGGACGGCGCGCCACAAAACCGATGAAGCAAGCAACATCGGCGCGGTGCGGGTCGGCTTGCGCCAGCGGCGAAGCGGTCTCGAAAACAAGGCTCATGACGGCTCGGGAAGGCTCAGGCGGCTTCCATCTCAAGGGATTCGGCTGAGAGCACCAGCTCTTCCATCGCCACGTCGCCTCCGCCCTTGCCCGCCAGCGTCGGCCCGGTGTATTTCATCGGGATGACGCCGCGCATTTTCCAGGACATGACCGGCTTTTGCGACTCGTCGTGCAGGGTGATGACGATGCTTTTTTGTGCCTCCGGGCCCTTGGTGCGCGCTTCGCCGATCCACTTGAACAAGTCGTCAAATTTCACGATGCCGCGCTTGAGCGTGATGTCGGAGACCTTGTGCACCCCGGCGATTTTGCGCACGTGGTTTTCCTTCTCGTTGCCGTTGCGGTACTCGGCCACGGTGAGCTCGGTTCCGATGCCCGACACATCCGAAAAACCACCAAAGAGTTCGCCGCCATCAAAGTTGACAACGTAATTGAATGCGCCATAAGGCGCGGAGCGGTCAGACATGATTTATTCCTCTCTTAAGAACGTGCGTCAGCGGTTTTTTGACCAATGCGGAAGATGACGAATTCGGCCGGCCGGATGATGGCCACGCCGATCAGGCAAATCAGCCGCCCGTTATCCAGGTCGTTCTGCGTCATCGTGCTGCGGTCGCAGCGCACGAAGAAGGCCTCTTCCACCGAGGCACCGAGCAGCGAGCCGCTTTTCCACTCGTTGTAGAGAAAATCCGAAATCGTCTGGCGCACGTTGGCCCACAGGCGGTTGCCGTTGGGCTCGAACACAGCCCACTGCGTGCTGCGGTCAATCGAGGCTTCCAGATAGTTGAAGAAGCGGCGATCGGAGACGTATTTCCATTCCGGATCAGACGAGGCCAGTCGCGCACCCCACACCCGGTTGCCTCGGCCACTGAAGAAGCGCAGGCAATTGACGCCCAGCGGATTGAGCATTTCCTGCTGAGCGAAGTTGATGTCGGTCTCAAAACGCAGCGCACCGCGCACCACTTCATTGGCGGGCGCCTTGTAGACGCCACGCTGCACGTCATTGCGGGCATAAATGCCGCTCATGAAACCTGAAGGCGGCAAGGCAATTTCGCGCGGGATGTCTTCGCGCCCGGCACGTGCCAGCGGGTTGCTGACCATGACCCACGGGTAGTAAAGCGCGGCATAGCGCGAGTCGAACAAACCGCGATAAGCCCGCACCTCGGAGGGCATCTGCTGGGGCGGCGAGTCCAGCACGGCAATGCGGTAGGCACGACGCCCTTCCGCATGCGCGATCAAGGCGTTGGCGATGGCCTGTGCATTGGCCAGCGGATGGGTTGCGTCGCCTGCGGTGTAGGACGAGCTGCCGGGTGCGGCGACGATGGACACGTCGTCCAGACCGGCGATTTCCTGTAGCGCCAGCGCGTACTCGGCATCGGTTGGTTCGGAGCCATCGGTACCCGAAATCAGCGACCACACCCGCTCTGCCTCTCCAGCGGCGTTGGTCGTGGCGCCGTTGAACAGCGCATCCCGCAATTCAATGGCGGAGACATTTCCACCAATCGAGATGGCAAACAGATTTTGCAGATGGTCGGAACGGCGTGAGGGTGCGGCGGCAAGCACATGGCTCACCCAACGCGGATGGCTCGGGTCAAAACCTAGCTGGTCGTACCCCAGCGCGGAGCCATCGCCATCCACGGCCAGAACCGCAAGGCTGACCACACGGGGATTGGCCGCCGCCAGCGTGGCGACAACGGCGGAAGTGTCCGCCAGGTTGGCTGCGGGCTTCCATGCACTGCCGACCTTGACGTGGTGTGCGGGTGTGGTCGTTCCGGTGCGCAGGAGCGTGCCGACCGGCGCGTTCGCCATGCCCACTTCGGACACGGCGCTAAGCACTTCGCGAACGGTGATTTTTCCGTTGCCGCAGAGCCCGGGGAAGCGCGCTGCGAAGCTGACACCCTCATCCGTGCCGGCCTTGACCTCTACGGCGGCTGTTGTGGCGCCATCACCCACCACGCGCGACACATAAAGACGCGCACCGCCTTCGTTGAAGAAGGCGCGCACGGCATGCGCCATGTAGTTGGTCGATTCACCATCCATCGACAGGTTGGCAAAGCCACCATAAATGCGCTCGAAGTCGCCGTAGCTGGTGATCAGCTCGGGTGTTTCAGGGGTGTCTTCGTCGGACCGGTACGGGCCTTTGCGCGTCGGGCCGACAAAGGCGGTGGTACTGGTACCCACGCCCTCGATGGACTTCGCACGGAAGCTGGTTTCTTCAACATAAACGCCGGGTGCCAAATATTCAGGCATTGCTTATCTCCTTGGAACGAGGGGGAAGAAAAAGCTCGCCTTCATGGCAATGCGAGCCGAAAGGTAACGGTCTGTGTGCGGCCTGCGGCCAGCACAACGGCTTGTGCGGCGTGCGCCAGGGTGAGGCGCTCGTCCTCCAGCACGTCGGGATTCACCAGGGTCTGCGCGGCGGGTGGGCGACCAGCGCGCACGGCATCCATGGCAAGGCGCGTGCCAGCGGTGGCGTCGAAGATGACTTCCAGCGAGGCGTTTATTTCTTTGACGATGACTGCATGCGGGTCTTCCGACCAGGTGGTGACGGGTACACCAGGCACCGTCACCAGCGCCTCGCCGCGCCAATCGCTCAAGCCCCGCGCCAGCACTTTGGTGCCTTGCATGACGCGCAGCAAGACGCCGCCCAGTGCGTCGCCACTGGCGTTTTCAACCACGCTGACCCTAAGCACCGACCAGTTGCTGCCCAATGGCGCGACGCTGGCCGGGTACAGCGCAACGTCAATCGGTGTGAAAAGCGAACCCGCGCTTGCGGCATTGGCTGGCAAGGCATCGCGTGGCAGTTCGAAGCTGATCAGTCGCGGCAGATAGCGGCCTTGCGGGTCGCGGATACTTCCGCGCACAGTGACGCTTCCGATGTCCGGTTCGTATGGCGCTTCTGCAAAAGCGGGCTCGTGGTCGGGCAGTTCAGCAGCACTGACAATGACGTACAGACCACTGCGGTTGCGCGTCATGCTGGCATCCTCAAGCACCACTTGCAGGCGGTCGGCAATGGCCATGCCGGTCGTGGCATCGACACAGCGCAAGGCCCCGAGTACGCGCCTCTCCTGGCGCTCGAATTCGCGGATCAGCATGCTCATGCAATGCCCCCCGTGCTATCGACCAGGCCATAGCCAAAGCGTGTCGCCACAACGGGCTGCACGCTGGTCAGCGTGTCCGGATCCAGCCGCACCAGGCGCGCCACGTAGGAAACGGAAAGACGGTAAGAGGGGTCCAGCGCATCCCAGATGCGCATCATCTCTTCGGTGGGCAATTCGGACGGCACGATGCGGATCACTTCGTCACTGCCCCAACCGGCTTCGGGCGATAGCGAGGAGGCGTCCAGGATGGGATATTGGTAGAGCTGACGCATCGCCCAGGCCAGTGTGATTTGCTCGTCCTGCGCATTGCCTGCCCAAGCGGTCAGCAGGTAATGCAGGTCGAGCCCCAAGGGCGCCTGCTGGTCGACCGACATCTGTCCGGGTCGCTGCTGGCGACCAAATTCA
Organism: Burkholderiales bacterium; assembly: GCA_947447845.1. Next base: position 5,326 of record CANFNO010000182.1, read on the forward strand.
TTCACTGTGACGCTGTACAGGTAGAGCGTGATGCGGGTTTCGTCACCGATCGTGCCGGCCATCTCGCCCGAAGAAATTTGCGCAAAGTCGCAATCGGGCATCGCCTGCCCGGCCACCGTTGCGGGGTAGGTGTTGCGCAGGAAGGTCGCGATCGAGTTTCCGACGGAGTGAATCGCAAAAACATTAGCCATCGGACACCCCGGCTTGTTCGACTGATCCACGGTACGCACAATGAAACAGGCGGCATCCGACCGCGACCTTGCAATGTGTCGACGGTTTGAAGTCGGTGATAGCGAACACTTCCATCAGTACCTTTCAATCCTTCAATCAGACCTGCCATGTCGATCGGTGTGAGCGCAGAACCGGCAAAAAATTCCTGCACGTGCCAACCCGACGGCATGTCAGTTGGCAGTGGGTGTTTTTAAACACTGCGACTCATACAGGTGTTGCGAATTCGCAAGTTAGATGCCAGCCACAGCAGATTTGCAAGTCGTTGATTTCAAAGGGGCTTGCGACCCCGCACGGGCGATGGCAAGGATGTTTTTGTCCCATCCCTGGGTGCGTGCGCGCAAGCGCCTGCAGGCAAAGGTGGCGCGTTCAGGGTGACTGAGGGCGTGTGCGGGTTGTCTGAGCAAATGCCCAAAGATGTCTCAGTAAAAACCCTAATCAATCATGGGCGCCGGGGTTCCCGCGCATTGCATGATCAAGAGTTAAAGCCCAAAAAAACGAAACCCGGCACTAAGTCCGGGTTTGTCCCTTTGAACAGGGAAGCCCAGATTTGTTGTTCTGGGCAATAGGCGTTTGCCTGTTGAGTAGATTAACCACTCCGCGTTCAAAGTCAAGCTTGCATTGCAACAAAATCTTACGCGTGCGCCACGTGTTGTCCGATGTCCGGCCA
>CANFNO010000183.1 GCA_947447845.1 Burkholderiales bacterium
ATGCACCCGGATTACCACGCCACCGTGCTCGGTAAATTTAATGGCGTTGTTCACAATATTGATCAGGATCTGCCCCAACCGCAGGGCATCACCGCGCAGCAGTTTGGGCATCTCCGGAGCGAGTTCGAGTTGCAAATTCAGGCCCTTCTCCGATGCCTTGCCGCCAGCCACATTCACAATGTGCTGCAGCACCTGATCCAGATCGAAGATGCCGGATTCCAGTATGAGCTTGCCCGCATCGATTTTGGAAAAATCCAGAATGTCGTTGATGATGCTCAGCAGGTGTGTGCCTGACTTGTGGATTTTTTCCAGATAGTCGCGCTGCACCGGGTTGGGATCGGTCTTGAGTGCCAGGTACACCATGCCCATGACCGAGTTCATGGGGGTGCGGATTTCGTGGCTCATGTTGGCCAGAAACTGCCCCCGGCTGCGCTTGGCCATTTCGGCACTTTCCAGTGCCGCAGCCAACGCCTTCGTGCGCTCCTGCACACGCGATTCCAGCGTCTCATTCACCTGGTGAAGTTTGGTCTCGTTGTCCTGCAGTGCCAGGCGAATGCGGTTCTCCTCGCTGATATCCCTAAACGTCACCACGGAACCATGCTGTATCCCGCCCACCACCATGGGCGAACTGACGTAGTGCACTGGAAAATTGCTGCCGTCCTTGCGCCAGAAAACCTCGGTGTCACGGCTATAGGGTGCTGCCTCGCGCGAGGAGACCAGCGTCGCACTGGTTTCTGCCGGGTAGGGTTTGCCATCCGGATCGCTGTGGTGAAACAGTGCATGGGCATTTTTGCCAATCATCTCCTCGGCCTGATAACCCAGCAATCGTGCCCCCGCCGGGCTGATAAAGGTCAACAAGCCTTCCTCATCCACCTGGCAAAGTCCCTCGCCCATGGACTCCAGAATCAATTCTGCGTAGGCCTGGGCATCGGCCACGGCCTGGCGTGCGTTGCGGTGGAAAGTAATGTCATACAAGACCACCAGATGGGCGCCTTCAAAAGCGCTGCCGAGGTGAGCCATACCCGCCAAGACGTTGCGATGGCGGCCATCCTTGCACTGCACGGTGACTTCAAAGCGTTCAAACGCTGCGCCCTCCCGCAAGGATTTTTCGAGCCGCGCCTGCCATGTGGATTGCACCCAGGCACGGTACTGTGGATCTGGGTATGCCTTGGACCACCAATCTTCCAGGCTCCGGAGGTCCGCCAGCGTGTAGCCATAGGTTTTCACAAAAGCCGAGTTCAGTTGAACAATATTGCCAGCCGCGTCGTTGAGCGCAAAGGGCACTGGCGAGGCATCGAAGAGCGCGCGCTGTTGCTGCTCGCTTTTGCGCAAGGTTTCCGCAACACTTCGCGCGCTACTGGAATCGCTGAAGACCAGCATGACGTGCCCCGGGTTCGGGCTATAGGCAGACGCCGAAAACCACTTATTCAAGGTCGGCAAAAAATGCTCAAAAGTCTGGGGACTGTTTTCCTGAACAACGCGTGCCAGCAGGTGACGCAGGCTGTGGTCTTGCGTTTCAGCGACACCCGGCCAGGTGCTCCAGCGGCTTCCCAGTTCCAGTTGTAATCCGACCAAGGTATGAAACGCCGGGTTGACATGCAGCAGCGTGAAGTCGACGTCACCAGCGCCATCTACTTCCATACGCAAATAAGCCACGCCATTGGGCATGGATCCAAACAAGGCAGTCAGCGTTGCCTCGGTAAATGCGCCTGCAGCAGCCTGTGTATCTGGTGCGGGATTGGGGGCAGGCGACTGCGCGGCCACGGTTAAAAGAGTTCCCTGATCAGGGCTGCCAATGACTCACGCTCCAAGGGTTTGGTCAAGGTACCCAGCAGCTTAAAACGGCGTAGTTTGGCAACCAGCGCCGCACCACGCATCACGTCCTGCGATTGCCCCGAAACAATGATCAGGCCACCCGTGTAATCCACCTTGGCCAGACCCTCCATGAATTGAAAGCCATCCTCTCCCGGAAGGTGCAAATCAATCAGCACCAGGTCAAAGCTGCCGGACTTGCCCGCTATCTTGCGCAAGGCTTCTGCAGTGCTGGTCACACAGGTCAGGTCAATCAATCCCAAACTCTTCAAAAGCTCGGAAATCAGGTCAAGCTGAAAGCTGTCGTCATCCAACACCAACACCCGAGCTTTGCTGCGGTTAAGCGGTGTGGCAGATGAGGGGGCTAAACTTTTCGTCATGGTTATCCGTGTTCAGCGTCTGGCGCCGGTGTAAATCTGCTCTTGCATGCGGGAGGTCTGATTGAATGCCTGCAGCCACTCTTGCGAATCAGGCGTGCCGTCTTCTGTCAACTGGTGCAGGGTCTGCTCCATCAGTTGCATATTGTTGTGTGCGCCTTCAAGAATTTGAGAAACACGATCCTGAAACTGCATGGCAATGAGCAATTGCTCCACCTCACCGCGCACCACCATGCCGTGCTGGTTCATGGCGTCGGAGGAGTCACCCAATTTACGCACATGACCGAGCACATGCTCCACCAACTCCCCGGACAGGCTCACCGAGTTCTTGTCCTGTTTGGTTGCCTCTTCTGCAGTGTTGAGCGTCGCATTCATAACGGAAGCGATCTGTCCGACGCGCTCGCCAATGCGTTTGCCGGTCTCGGCCGAGCGCTGCGATAGCATGCGCACCTCGGTCGCCACGACAGCGAAGCCGCGCCCGGACTCCCCCGCTCGGGCCGCCTCAATCGCGGCGTTAAGCGCCAGCAAATTGGTCTGCGCCGCGATGCTGCCCACATCCGATGCCATCGACTGCAACTCCAGGGTCTGCTTGGCTAGGCTGCGAATGTTGGTCAGCAAAATGTCCTTGCCCTCAATCATGCTGGAGAGGGATTGCACCACCGGCTGCAGCTCGCGCTCGCAAAGGGCCAACAGCTTGATGGTGCGGTCCTCCTGCTCATTGGTCTGTCCGGCGTGGCCAATGCCCGCCGCATCCAACTCACCCAGCACACTGGCAAAGCTGGAGGTCAATCGTTCCACGGCCTGCTCCGTTTGGGCTTTAACAATCGCCACATGCTCCTGCCACGCCGGCAACACATCCACAAGCAGTTCAATCGCTTTCTCGTGATGTGCATCGGTCTGCCATGACGGATCGGCACCCTGCCACTCGTCACTTTTGGCATTCGTCTGCAAGAGGCGCCACACCGCAAAGCCCGAAAGCAATGCCACGCCTGCCAGGCACAAACCGGTAACCCAGGCGTCATCGATCCACTGCGGAATGGCGGCCAAGACGACCAGCAGAACGGGCACACTGGCCCAACCCCACCGCGCGCTGTTGCCTGCGGAAGTAGTCTCGAATAGTGCTTGTGGATGTGGATTGGGCTGCATCAGTACCAAAATCTCAAGTCGGTGGGGGGCTAAGGATAAGCCACTTTGTCAGCCCTTGCGGGCCTCGTCGCGCAGCCACTGGGTGCAAGCCTCAAAAGGCATGGGGCGCGCAAAAAAGTAGCCCTGCACGGTGTCGCAGCCACACTCTCTCACGTACTGCAATTGCTCCGCTGTTTCCACGCCTTCGGCGGTTACGGCCATCTTCAAATTGCTGCCCAGAGTGGCGGCTATGCGCAAAATGGTGCGCGCCTTTTCCTCCAGGATCGAACGCTGCACAAAGCTGCCGTCAATTTTGAGTTCGCGAAACGGCAGATCCACCAATTGCACCAGACTGGAATAGCCCGTGCCAAAGTCATCAATGGATAGTTTGAAGCCCATCAAAGAGAGCCGCGTCAGGCTCTCCATGGCCAGCGAGCGTTGCACCATCAAACGGCTTTCAGTCACCTCAATGATGAAATCATGGGCCTGTAAGCCGCTGTCCGTCACGAGCTTGTGCAAAGTCTCAGGCATATCCAGATTCAAGGCACTGTCCATTGATAGATTGATGGCCGCCTTGATTTCAATCCCCTGATCACGCCAGCGCGTCATATCGGCAATCACCTGGCTTGACATGGCATAAAACAATTCGTCGGAGAGATCCGCGCTTTCAATCGCCGGTATGAAATGGCCGGGGCCCACCATGCCCCCTCCAGGCGCGCTGCCGGGCCAGCGGGCCAGGGCCTCAACCGCCACGGCTTGCCCGGTCATGGCATCCACCTTGGGTTGGTACCAGGGCACAAATTCGCTCTGCCTCAGGGCTTCGCGCAGGCGCTCAGGTGACAACGAGGCCGCATGGCTGCGCTGGCGTGCCGCAGACGGGGAGTCCATTTTGACCAACAGCGCTTCCAGACTCTCCAAGGTGCTGGGCTTTGACAGCACACCCAACAAATTCAAATCGTGTGCACTGGCCAAACCGGCCGCGCTGTTGAGGATCTCGTCGGAAACCCCGGAGATCAGAATGATGGCTGCATCCAGATGGCGCTGGGCAAAGTGACGCATCAGCACCAAGCCGTCCATATCGGGCATGGACAGGTCACTCAGGATAAGCCGGATATCCGCATGATGCTGGTCATAGAGTTGCAGTGCGGCCTGACCGGACGCGGCAAACAGCACGCGGCCCCAGCCCAGGCTTTGCAACTGCTGCCCGAGCACATCGAGCTGAAAATTGTCATCATCGACAACCAGAACAGTGGCATTTTCCCGTGTGGTCATTAAGGCGACTCAGACTCTGGGGCTCAAGCCCAGGGCGGCCCACAGCTGTGATTGAGACACCGGCTTGGTAAAGGCGCCGAGCACCTGCAAACCGCTGCCTACTGCAATTTGGCGCGCCATATCGAGCATCTCGATATTCAGGCCACTGACCACGATCACGCCACCTTTGAACTGCATTTGTGCCAGTTGGTCCAGAAACTCCAGACCATCCATATTGGGCATATAGACATCACAAATCAATACATCGGGAGGTTGCGCACAGGACTTGATGTGACGCAGGGCAGCAAACCCATCGACAGCCGTGGCGATGGAGCCCAGCATCAGGGGCGCTAAGGCCTCGCGCATGCTCTCCAAGGCAAAGTCATCGTCATCGACAACGAGAACAGAGTTTGGAGAACGCAAGATCGACATGTCATTCACGGATGCATCCTCTTGGTTCATTTTTTTTGCCTAAAGAAGGCCTGCCCCGACATTACCACCAATGTAAGCCTCTGGTCTCCCAAAATATGAAAGAGAAGTTTCAAATATTTCGAGGGTTTGACCCCACGCAAAACCCGAAATAAAGTCACTTCACAAGAGACAAAGAGCAGCATCAATAAAAACATAACAGAAGAAGCTTGTATTACGTCAGCGGGGAAAAATTCATGAAACATACAAACATGCGGGTGGTAATGGGAAGTTCGGCAATCAAGGCGTTTGTTGCAGCGCCGAAGTCACTCAAGATTCTTGGTATTGTGCGTATGGGCCTTGAGTTTGGTCTTTTGGGACAGGATGCCGAAGGCCGGTATTTGCGTGTCAACGGCTCGCAAATCGAGCACCTGAATCGATCTGAGGTACTCGCAGCCATTGATTTCGCCCACGAAGTGGGACGCCGAACCCTCAACGAGGAAGTGCACCCGACTCCGGTGGTGAACAAACCGGTGGTGGCGTTTCGCAAACGGCGCCACGCGCTTCCTGCACTGTTAAACCCCACGGACTTGCTCGCCGCCTGAGGGCACTCCAGCGGCAGTGGTTGTGGCGCTGCCTGGCTTCAGCAGTAGCGCGGCCAAGGGTTTGGGTCTGCCAAACAAATAGCCCTGGCCATACTGGCAGCCCAGTTCGGTCAACACGCGGGCCAGGTCTGCGCTCTCTATGCCTTCGGCCACCGCATCCATTTGCAGTGAGCGAATCAGGTCAATCGAACTCATCACAATTTGAAAGCTCAAGCTCGAATTCAGCATCTCCCGGATAAACCGTTGATCCAGTTTGATGGTGTGAAAACGGTAGTTCTGGAGATTCTCCAGCGTAGAAAAACCCGTGCCATAGTCATCCAGCGCGATCGAATTGCCCAGATCGATCAACTGCCCAAGCTGCTCCTGGGCTTGCGCCGGGCTCTTGATCAGAGACGATTCGGTTAGCTCGAGCTTTAGCTCTGCGGCCGGCATTTGGTGCGCACGCTGAATACGCATGGCATCCGTTGCAAACTGCCCGTCTGCCAACTGCCTGGCCGAGACGTTCACACTGACAAAGGGATTGTCGCTGCGGGTCAGGGTGCGCAATTGCGGCCAATCACCGCAGGCTTGCTCCAGCACCCACAAGCCAATCTTTTTGATCAGCCCGGTTTCTTCTGCCAGCCCCAGAAAAGCCAT